>JBGUMF010000039.1:0-28200 GCA_045116675.1 Bacteroidales bacterium | reverse complement strand
ATTTTAGGAAATGATGAAAAAAATCAAAATTCTGTTGGCCACCCTGATTGTGGCATGGACGATGACCTCCTGTGTGGACAATTCCGGACAATATGTAGGGCAGCTTTATACGACGGCACAGAAACACGCCGCTGTTAAAGAGTGCCTGGTTCAAAGTAAGGATTCCGCATTGAACCATCTTTTTGTTGATAATGGTTTTTACAATTATAATGATGGGGCCTACCGCATCGACTACAGTGCGTTAGCCGCCGCCCTGATGGACACCCTGAGCCAGCATGGTCTGGGTTATCTGAACGATTCGCTTATCGTTGCTACCAATCATCTGGCCACCAACTGCCGCTCTGCCATGTCGGATGCGCTCACTACGGCCATCAACGAAATGGAATACTGGGATTACGATGGGTTGATTGGCGGAAGCGACGATGCCATCACCCAATATTTCAAGAAATTCAAGAACGACGATTTGAAAGCCGCTCTGCAAAGTCCCGTATCCATCCGTATGAATGTGTTCAATGTCAACAACATCTGGAATGAGATGGTGGCCCAATACTATTCGATATGTGGAACGCCCGTGGGTGCAGATGTCCAGGGTTATATCATCAACAAAATGCTGGACGGCGTTTATTTGGAAATGATGGAGGAAGAGTATCTTATCCGCACCGACACCAACCATCAGAACGAAAACACCATTCTTTTCCGATAGTCATAACCTCGCTGTTACATTACGAATGATGAATTAAGAAACTATGAACTAAGAAGTTAAGAAGTTAAGAAACTAAGAGGTTAGACGATGAACTATGACTATGAACTATTAATTATTAATTGTTAATTGTTAATTGTAAAATAAATCGATCATTAATAAAAACATTACAGAATATGAAAACTGAAAAACTGTTCAAAGGCAAGACATTAGCCATTCTTTCCGGCGGTGGAGACACTCCTGCCATCAACTCCAGTATCGAATGTGTGCGCAACCGCGCTTCCATGCTCGGCTTCAAAGTGTATGGTGTGCTTCGCGGCTGGAAGGGCCTGTTAGGCGACGGCGACATCGTGGATTTGACCAACATCCCGTACAACGGCATCTACGGCGGCACGGCGCTGCTTTCGTCCCGTACCAATCCCTTCCCGAGCAAGAAGAACCCCGAAGACCGCTCCCAGCAGATTCTGCGCAACATCGAGCGCTATAAAATCGATGTTCTCGTCACCATCGGTGGCGACGACACCAACGGTGCGGCCAAGAAGATGTACGAAACCTACGGCATCCCCGTCATCGGTTTCCCCAAGACCATCGACAACGACTTGCGCACCCGCACGATGCATCATTACAACGGCCAGCAGCACGAGACCGTGTTGTGTCCGGGATTCCCGTCCGGCGCCATGGCCATCAAGAAGCTGACGAGCAAGCTGCACACCACTAACGAGTCGCACCAGCGCATCATGGTGCTGGAAGTGATGGGTCGTGATGCTGGCTGGCTCACAGGCTCGGCAGTCTTCGGCGGTGCCCAGATGGCACTTGTTCCGGAAGTGGAGATGACCAAGGAACGCAAGGAGTTCTTTTTCGAATCCGTCAAGGAAAACTACATGCGCTCGCCCAAGCACAGCCTCGTCATCGCCGTGTCCGAAGGCGTGAGATGGTGGGATGATGAGAAACAGGAGCTGGGCATGGTATATGCCTCCTCCGACACCGACGAGTACGGTCATCCGCGTTTCGGCGGCATCAGCGGCACCATCGCCTCTGAAATCAACCGCAAACTCGGTATCGAAGCCCGTGGACAGATCTCCGGCTACATTCCCCGTTCCGGTAAATGCTACGAGTACGACCGCCGCCTCACATCCACGCTGGCCGACAAGGTGGTGGACCTGCTGCTTCGCGAGGACTACGGCAAGATGCCGGTTATGCAGGATATCGTGCCTTACGATGAGCTGGAGGAATTCCACGCTTCGGAAATCGAGATGGGCAACATCGGCAACTTCCCGCTGCCCGCTGCCTATTACGATGCCAACAAGTTCCAGTTCACCGACCAGTACATCGACTTCCTCTCCAACATCATCGGAGCCCCGTACCGTATGGAGTTCACGCAGAATTTCCCGATTGTGATACCGGAATAGCGAACAATTTACAATTAATAATGTACCATTAACAGTTGATAGTTAATAGTTAATAGTTAGCTGTTCCATACCGATAATCGTTGCTTTAAATCCCTGATTGTCAACTATTAATTGTTAACTATTAATTATTAATTATTAACCAAACAGCCATGTCAGAGTTTATTATAGAAGGCGGTCATAAGTTGCATGGGGAGATCGTGCCGCAGGGGGCCAAGAACGAGGCCTTGCAGGTGCTTTCTGCCGTGCTGCTCACGTCGGAGCCGGTGACGATTTCCAACCTGCCCGACATCCGCGACACGCAGCGTTACAAGGACATCCTCTCTTTGATGGGGGTGAAGATCACCAAGCTCAACAAAGACACGTTCACCTTCCAGGCCGATGATGTGAATCTGGAGGTGCTGACCACGCAGGAATTCAGCAAGCTGTCGGCCTCCATCCGCGCCTCCATCATGGTGTTGGGTCCGCTGTTGGGGCGTTTCGGCAAGGCATACGCGGCCCGTCCCGGCGGCGACCAGATTGGCCGCCGCCCGCTCACCACGCATTTCGAGGGCTTTGAGCATCTGGGCGCGGACATCCATCTTTCCGAGGACGGCAACTTCTTCCAGCTGGAAGCCCAACATTTGAAAGGCACCTACATGCTGCTCAACGAGGCTTCCGTCACGGGCACGGCCAACATTGTTATGGCCGCTGTGCTGGCGGAGGGCAAGACCACCATCTTCAACGCCGCCTGCGAGCCTTATCTTTTCCAGCTCTGCACGATGCTGAACAACATGGGGGCTAAGATTTCCGGCATCGGCTCCAACCTGCTCACCATAGAAGGAGTGGAGAAACTGCACGGCTGCGAGCACCGCATCCTGCCCGACATGATTGAGGTGGGCAGCTTTATCGGCATGGCCGCCCTCAACCAGTCGGCGCTGACCATCAAGGATTGCGCCTGCGAACATCTGGGCATTATACCCTACACGTTCAAGAAACTGGGCATTGACTTCGAGCAGAAGGGCGACGACATCGTCATTCACGAGCAGGATTGTTACGAGGTGGAAACCAACATGGACGGCTCCATCCTCACCATCGCGGATGCGCCGTGGCCCGGCTTCACCCCCGACTTGATCAGCATTGCGCTGGTGACGGCCATCCAGGCCAGGGGCAGTGTGCTCATCCATCAGAAGATGTTCGAGAGCCGCCTTTTCTTCGTTGACAACCTGCAGGCCATGGGCGCGCAGATCACGCTCTGCGACCCGCACCGCGCCATTGTCATCGGGCTGGAGCGCCGCAAGCCGTTGCGGGCCACTACCATGTACTCGCCGGATATCCGGGCGGGCGTGTCGCTGCTTATCGCCGCATTGTCGGCCAAGGGCACCAGCACCATCCAGAACGTGGAACAGATCGACCGCGGCTATCAGCACATTGTGGAACGACTCAACGCCCTCGGCGCCGTCATCGAACGCAGAAACTAACCCCACTTTTATACTTTCCCACTCAAACACTCCCCAACCTTACAAACCTTACAAACATTATAAACATTATAAACCTTACAACTCCCTCTCATGCGCATCACCGGAATCATCACCACCCTGAACGAGGCCGACAACATTGTGGCCTGCATACAGTCGCTGCAGCGCGTGTGCGACGAGGTGATTGTGACCGACTCGTACAGCAAGGACAACACGGTGGAGTTGGCACAGCAGGCGGGGGCAAAAGTATACCTGCACGAATATATCGGCGACGGACTCCAGAAAAACCTGGCTTTGCCGTATGCTAAAAACCGCTGGGTGCTCAGTCTGGATGCCGACGAACGGTTATCTGATGAACTGGTGGAGCAAATCAGCAAAACCGACTTTGACGCAACCAATTACGATGGTTTTGCTCTGCGCCGGCGAAACTTTATCGGAACCCGTTGGGTGAAATGCTGCCGATGGTATCCCGATTATCTGGTGCGTCTGTTCCGCAAGGACAAGCTCCAGTTTGCCGAGCTCAAGCAGCATGCCTACGTGCCCACGACCAATACGGCCAAGATGAAGGCCGACATTCTCCATTATCGTTATCACAACTACGACGAGCTGTTTTCCAAGCCGGAGCGCAACTACAGCACGCGTGGGGCGAAGATTCTTTTTCTAAAAGGAAAGAAAGCCTGCTCTTTGTCGCCGTGGCTGCATGGCGGTGCCGCCTTCTTTGTGAATTATTTCATGCGTGGCGGCATCCTGGGCGGCGCCGACGGCTATGTGCTGTCCAAGGCCATCGCCCACAACAGTTTTTTGAAATATGCCAAACTGTTGGAATACCAGCGGGATGCATCCGTTCGCGACAGCGAGGACTGGACTTCCGTATGGTAATAATATGACAAATAAATAAATATCAATATTATGAAAAAAATTATACTCCTTTTTGTTTCATTGATTATTACTGGAAACATATTCGCGCAGAACACCATCCCGAATGGCGGCTTTGAGGCTTGGGGAGGCAACAGTTTCTTCACCCAGGAGCAGCCTAACGACTGGACGGCGGCCTTGGATGGCACCGTCACCATTTACGGGTCATACGGACTTCCCGTGCATTTTTACTTCGGAACCAAAAGCACGCAGGCACACAGCGGGACCTATGCGCTGAAACTGATGTCGCAGAGCATCAGCCTGACGGGCATGACATCGTCGTACCAGTTTCCGGGCATCGCGCAGATCGGCAACGCGGAGGGCTTCTCCATCCCGATGTCCACGGTGACGAACCTGGCCAGTCTGATTTCTAATATCGGAAACGGCCAGTTGGACAGTATTCCTTTTTCCTCCAGTGATTTGGAATCGCTCAGCACGCTGGCCGAGACCATGTCGCCGGGTGTGGCTTTCACCACCACGCCCGCGCATGTGAACCTTTGGGTCAAATATCTGCCCCAGGGCAACGACCAGATGCGTGTGATTGCCTATACCCGTAGCGGAAGAATGCCGGTGGGTTACGGCATCTACACGTCCGAGGGCGCCATGTCGGAATACACGCAGATCCGCGTCTCCCTCAGCAACGCGCTTGAGGCGTGCGACTCGCTTTCCATCGTCATCCTTACCGGCGGCCTCAATCCCGACCCCGCCACGGAACTCTACGTTGACGATGTGACCGTGGATTTCATCCCTGACCAAGTGGGTGACAGATTGGCGAACCAATTCTCCGTCTATCCCACGCCCGCCGATGGCACGCTCTTTGTCCATGCCGGTGACAACAATCCTTACCAATATTGTCTGTATGATCTGACGGGCAAGGCTGTGATGGAAGGAGGTCAGGCTGTCGGGCACAGCACGCTGAATGTCGGCAATCTGGTGCCGGGCGTATATCTGCTCCGCATCACGAACGGGGACGGTTCCACCACCAAGAAAGTCGTTGTCCGATAGTATGAAGCTGTGGCTCGCGCCGTTACACGGCATCACCAACTGCATGTTTCGCAACACACTATGCCGGCATTTCGCCGGCATAGATTTTATCATCACGCCATTTTTGCCGGTGCAGGAGAAGGCGAAACTCAACGTCAAGAATTGGAAGGATGTCTGGCCCAAGAACAACACCTTGCATCCGACGATCCCGCAACTTATGGGCAACCAGGCCGCCCATTTTGTGGACACGATGAATGTGCTCCACGACACCTACGGGTACGAGTCGTTCAACTGGAACATCGGGTGTCCGGTGTCGCAGGTGGTGCATCGCAAGCGCGGGTGCGGCATCATGCCGTTTGCCGACAGGGTGGAGGAGGTGGTGAAAACCGTCTGTGCGCAGACGCCGTTCCGTTTCTCGCTCAAGATGCGGCTGGGCTTACATCAACCCGACGAGGGTTTGCACATCCTTGAACGGATGAACGATTACCCGCTGGATTTCATCGTCATTCATCCGCGCTTGGGCGAGCAGATGTACGAAGGCACGCCGGATTTGGAGGCTTTTGACCATTTTTATAATATAACCAACCATAAAATCATTTACAGCGGCGACATCTTCACGATGGAGGATTACCAGCGGTTGCAACAGCGTTATCCCAAAATTGAGGATTGGATGTTGGGACGTGGCCTGTTGCGTGATCCGTTTTTGGCGGAGGAACTCAAGGGAATGGAGACCGGCGACTGCCAGCGGCGGTTCATCCGCTATTATCAGTTGTGGGTCGAGGAGATGCGAACCGCCCGTGGCAAGATGGGTACGCTGCACAGCCTGAAGGAGTTATGGCATTATTATCGTTTTTTCTTCCATCTTGACGACACCGCACTTCGCCATCTTCTCCGCATCAATACCTTGGAAGAATTCCTGTCCGAGTCGCTACGGTATATTGAAAATCCTAGCTGATTTTACTGGGAAATGCCATACGGATCAGTTGGTTTGCAACAATACAAAAAAAGTATATTGAGAGTGCTCCGTCACCGGCGTCAGAGATAAGAATCCCGAATGCCATCGTTCTTCTTTGCGGACAAGCGGATGCTGACGGTTTAGTTCTTCGGCGCACTGGAGCAGATCGCCGGGCTTTGGACGATATTCGAGCCTGAAGGTGCCGACAGTGTCGGGATGCAGATAGCGCTGGCGGAGGATGTGCGAGGCCATGCCCATGGTCATGCGCAGGTTGATTTCCACCATCGGATTGATTTTAAATTCATTATCCTGATAGATAAACATATCCACTCCCAAATATCCTTGGTAGGCGGTCGCAATATTGTCTTCCAGAAAACGCAAAATGACCTCTCGGATATTCCGCAGTTGTTCTCGGGTAACCCATTGGGAAAGATGCTGTTCGATAGCTTCGTCCGTCCAGAGCAGATTGCCGGCGTAACCGTAGTGCAACGTGTTGAAAAGGGAATATCCGCAGAATTCCACTTTCTGGTCCTGGCATCGGAACTCCATGGCGAAATCCTGTACCACATCCAACAGCGGTTCCGCCATAATGGCTCCTTGTCGGCGGATGACGCCGCTGATTTGCCGACACAGGGTGGGGGAGCAGATGCCGTGTGCGTACAGGTGTCCGCGCCCGTTGCCCGAATAAGGGGATTTGAAAATGACATCGTGCCATTGCCGGATGAAGTGTTCCGCTTCATCAACGGAGGTGAGCAACTCGGCGGCTGGTGGGAGAGGCAGCTCGTTACCAAGCTGTTGGTGCAGAAAATGCATGGCTCGGGCTGCGGTCTGCCGGTGGGCCAATGAGCGAAGCGTTTCCAAATCTTCGTGTGTGGGCAGCAGATGTTCGGGCACTCCTGCCTCTCGGAGCTGTAGAGCTAGGGCGTGATCCCATCCCCACGGACAAATCCGGTCAACAGCGGCGGGAAGCTCGTGTGAGGCTTCCATGGTTGCGAATGAGAGAAAGTGTTTTTCCTGATACGGCAGGAACAAAATCCCTTCGTCTTCGGTGATGTGGCGGAGAAACGTCGCGCACTCGTCGGCGAAGCGTATGGCAGAGGCCGGGGCCACAAAGTGCGGGTCGTTGTTGGCCAGCGCGTAGTCGTGTTCGGGGTTGAAGACGTAGAGGGTCATGGCGTTCGGGAGCCTATTTGCCGATGCAGAAATGGCCGAAAATGTGGTTGAGCAGGTCGTCGGTGGCGATGGTTCCGGTGAGGCAGCCCAGGTCATGGAGGGCGGCGCGGATATCCTCGGCCAACAGGTCGGTGGGGATCTGTTGTCGTATGCCCTCGCGGATGCGGGCGAGCGATTGGGCGATGCTGCATAACAAGGCGTAATGCCGCTCGTTGGTGAGCAGGGTGGCATCCTGTATGCGGTGCGCCTGCACAAAGCTCCGCAGTTGGTCCTGTATCTCCTCGATATTGACTTTCCGTTTGGCGGAGATGAAGTGTACGTCGAGGTCGTGCCATTTGTTGTAATGTGTTGGCAGAGTTTCCAACTCGTCGATTTTGTTGGCCACGATGACCAAGAGCTTGTCGCGCATGTCTATGTCGCGGTTGAATGTATCCACCTCTTGCTGAATATCTTCCGGGGTTGTGCACGTCACGTCCACCATATAGAGGATGACGGAGGCCTCCTCGATGGCCTGATAGGTGCGTTGGATGCCGATGCTCTCCAGCTCGTCATCGGACTGGCGTATGCCGGCCGTGTCGATGAAGCGGAAGAGGGTGCCGTCAATGTGGATGGTGTCTTCGATGGTGTCGCGGGTGGTGCCGGGGATGTGCGACACGATGGCGCGCTCGTGCTGGAGAAGCGCGTTCAGCAGGGTCGATTTGCCCACATTGGGTTTGCCGACGATGGCCACGGGGATGCCGCGCTTCAGCACGTTGCCCAATTTGAAGGATCGGATCATCATGGCCACTTCTTCGTCCATACTGTCAAGGAGTTGGAGCAGTTCGTCGCGGTTGGCGAACTCCACGTCCTCTTCGCTGAAGTCTAATTCCAGCTCCACTAAGGCAGCCATCTGCACGAATTTCTCCCGAAGTTGATGGATACGCTTGGAGAAGTCGCCCTTGAGCTGGCTAATGGCCAGCCGGTGCGTGGTCTCGGACTGCGATTCGATCAGGTCGGCGACGGCTTCGGCCTGCGGCAGGTCCAGTTTGCCGTTCAGGAAGGCCCGCTGGGTGAACTCGCCGGGCAAGGCCATCCGGCAGCCGTTGTCGAGGAGCAGCTCCAGGATTTTCTTTTGGATGAAAAGAGAGCCGTGACAGGAAATCTCCACCATGTCCTCACCTGTGTAGGAGTGCGGAGCTACGAATTTTGTCACAACTACTTGGTCGATAAGCTGTTCCTTATCATAAACTTGGGTAAACTTGGCCTGTTGGGCGGGGAGATTCTCGAAGTGGAGTTCGGAGGGAAAGAGCTTGGTAGCGATGGGAAAAGCCTCGCTTCCGGAAGCCCGCACGATGGCAATGGCTCCCAATCCGGAGGGCGTGGATATGGCGCAGATGGTGTTTGGCATGACGTTGTTTTTATTTGCGGCAAATGTACAATTTTTTATTCGTATGGACGTTTGCCAAATTATGGCAGGAAAACCCTATCTTTGCCGCTCATTAAGGATGATACATCTGTTATAAATATGATACATAATATTACTGTTAAGAAACATCTCGATTCAATATTTATTCTGATTCTATGCTTGCTGTTTCAAGGCTTTTTGTCGGGTCAGAATATTACGATTAGCGGACATCTCTACGAGAAAGGCAGTTTGGAATCGCTGCCCGGCGGCCTGATCTATGAGCCCGTGTCGCAAAAGAGCACCACCACCAACAGCTACGGTTTTTACTCGCTCACCATCCCTTATCGGGAGAACATGTTCTTGGTTTTCAACAGTTTCGGATTTGTCAATGACACCCTTTGGATTAAAGTTCCCGAAGACTTTGAATACGATGCCCGGCTGGCGAAAATCACGATGTTGGAGGCGGTGAACATCACGGCGGAGAAGACGAATACCGAGCAGGTGAAGATGAGTTCCATCAAACTTTCCACCAAGGAGATACAAAGTGTTCCCATGCTGTTTGGGGAGAAGGACGTATTCAAGACGCTGCTGTTGTTGCCCGGCGTGCAGTCGGCCTCGGAGGGTACCTCCGGCATATATGTGCGCGGGGGCGGCCCCGACCAGAACCTCATCATCCTCGACGAGGCCACCATCTACAACGCCAGCCACCTGTTGGGCTTCTTCTCCGTCTTCAACGGGGATGCCATCAAATCGGTGGAGCTGGTAAAAGGCGGATTTCCTGCCCGTTACGGCGGACGACTCTCCTCTGTCATTGACATCAACATGAAGGATGGCAACAAGGAAAGTTACCACTGCGAAGGCGGTGTGGGGTTGATTTCTTCCAACGTGATGGTAGAAGGCCCGATCATCAAGAACAAGGCCTCCTTCATGCTCTCCGGCCGCACCACATACCTCGACCTTTTTCTGGTACCCATCATGAAGCTTGTCACGCATGGCGCGTCAACAGGCTATTATTTTTTTGATCTGAACGGCAAATTCAATTTTAACATTGGGAAAAAAGACAAGCTGTACTTCAGTGCCTATTTCGGACAGGACAAGTTCCATCTTTCGCAGACGGACAACTATGGTGTTGGCGACGGGTACGACAAATACAAGATGGGACTTTTCTGGCAGAATGCCACCGCCACGGCCCGTTGGAACCATCTGTTCACCAACAAGGTGTTCTCGAATATGTCATTCGTTTTCAGCGATTACTCCATGAACACCTATTTGAGTTACAAGTACTTCTACGGTATCAACAATCCGGATAACGAGACGTTCAGTTCGGATTTCAAGTCCGGCATTCGCGACTACACGTTGAAATACGACGTTACTTACCAACCGAATGCCTCGCACCATCTCTTGGCGGGGGCGGCGGTCACCTACCACGAGGCGCGCCCCAACGCCATCACGATGAAAGCCGACACTCTCACGATGCGCAGTGTGGAAAAGAACAGGGGGTTGGAATATGCACTCTATGTGGAGGATGAAATCAATATCCGCAACCGTTTCCGCATCAATCCCGGCGTGCGCCTGGTGGCCTTTTCGGTGCCGCACAAGACATGGTTCTCGCCGGAGCCGCGTCTTTCCATGAGTTTTAACATCCTGTCAAATCTGGCCTTGAAAGCCTCTTACGCCATGATGAGCCAGAATATGATTCTGCTCTCCACCAGCACCATCGGGCTGCCCACCGACTTGTGGGTGCCGGTTACAGACTCCATCCGCCCCCAGCGTTCCCAGCAGGTGGCCTTCGGCATCCATTATGATTTGAAGAAGCCTCGGTTATCGTTCTCATTGGAAGGCTATTATAAGAAGATGGACCATATCTTGGCCTACAAGGAGGGCTCCTCTTATTTTACCAATATGATCAATGATATTATCGATGAATCGATGCCGGGAAATTTCGAGAACACGTGGGCCAACAATGTGACCAGCGGGAAGGGATGGTCGTACGGGGTGGAGTTCCTCGTGCGCAAAGAGGTTGGGAAGTTTACCGGCTGGGTCGGCTATACGCTGTCGTGGACGAAGCAGCAGTTCGACGAGCTGAACTTCGGAGAGCCCTTCTTCGCCCGCTACGACCGCCGCCATGACGTCTCCATCGTACTGATGTACAGTCCCGTTTCGTGGGTGAACCTGTCGCTGTCGTGGGTCTTCGCCACCGGCAACGCCGTCACCCTGCCCACCTCCATCTACCCGAGTGAATATCTTGACACATACCTAGATAACATCGGGGTAACAGAGGATTTGCCATATTATTATTACGATTATATTGAAAACTACGGGAAGAAGAACGACTTCCGCATGAAGCCGTTCCACCATCTGGACATTGGCGTGCAGTTCATCAAGCCGCACAAGAGAAACAAAGGGCAGAGCATCTTTGAGATTAGCATTTACAATCTCTACAACCATCACAATCCCTTCTTCTATTTCACCACGCAGGAACCCATTTACACCGAAAACGGTACCGAGATTGTAAATAAAATCCAGCAGATCAGCATCTTCCCCATTATACCCACATTCACGTATCATTTCAAATTCTAAATTCCACAAACTATGAAAATTGACCGGATAGTATCGCGAATCATTTTAGTATGCAGCTATATTATAACATCTGTATTTTTTATTGGATGTATTGATGATGTGGATTTGGAAAACCAATTCCATGAAACGAAGAAGCTGGTGCTGTACTGTCGGCTGTGCCCGCAGATGGACACCACTTACATTCTGCTGTCGTGCACCAAACTGCTGTATGGCGGCGACACAGGGGACTTTCCAAACATATCAGATGCCATTGTGGAGCTTTCTGCCGACGGGTCGCAATGGGTGCGCGCGCCGTACGATACGGCGCATCGTCGTTACATGCTTACCCGTCAGGAGTTTCCTGTGATGGAGGGACGCACCTATCACATTCGGGCTTCCTATTCAGGCTTCAAGGACATCTCGGCCACCTGCACGGTGCCCGTGACGCACGACGTGGGATTCCGCTTCGATACGGTGGCGGTAAGCACCGATTCGCATTGGGGCGAGGTTTACAACTGGCCGCACAAGGACGTATATGTGCAGTGGCGTGATGTGCCGGGCGTGGAGAATGCCTACGCGTTGAAGTCGTATCATCAAAGGAACATATTCCATGAAACCGAAGAAGGGGAGTGGGAAATGGAATACGGTGGCTGGTGTTACATTGGCGAATGGCTGATAGAGGGCACCAACGATTATGAGTATGTCTCCGATCAGGGCCGTGACGGTGCGGTGATGCGGTATCTGTTCGATGTGGACCTCTATGAATATGATGAGTGGGATGAAGATGAGGAGGAAGAACCGACCCAATATTATCTTTTCTTCTTGGACAAGAGCTGCTACCTATATGAGACCACGCAGACGGATAACAGCGGACTGAATTTCCTGCTTCTGGAACCGCTTCACGCCTATACCAATATCGAAAACGGCTTCGGTCTCTTCGGGGCGTTCAGCATGATGCGGGTAAAATAGTTTTTACGGAACAATATTGGCTTGAATGATGCTTGAAACAGTGAATCAAGAACTTGCAAATTATATAGAATGTTTTATTATTCCCTTGTACGACCATTTTGACAAGGCGCACCAGCGCGATCATGTGCGGATGGTCATCAAACAGAGTCTGGAATTGGCGGCGACGCTGGAGGTGGACATCAACATGGTCTATGCCATCGCCGCCTACCATGATGTGGGGCTTTGCGAAGGAAGGGAGCGTCATCATATTGTGTCGGCGCAAATGTTGCTGGCAGATGATGAGCTTCGGAAATGGTTTTCGGAAGCTCAATTGCAAACCATGGCCGAGGCAGTGGAGGACCACCGGGCCTCTTCCGACCACGCGCCGCGCTCGCTATACGGACGCATAGTGGCGGAGGCTGACCGCTTCATTGATCCCGATACGATTATCCGCCGTACCGTGCAGTTCGGCCTGGAACACTATCCGGAATTGGACAAGAATGCGCACTACGAGCGCACATTGCAACATCTGCATGAGAAGTACGGGCGCAACGGCTATCTGCACTTGTGGTTCGACAACTCGTCCAACGCCGAGCGCTTGGAACGCTTGCGCCAGATGATGGAGGATGAACCACTTATACGGGAAAAGTTCGAGAAATATTATATCATGCGGAATGTGGAGCGCATTGGGCAGATGGAACAGCGTCTTGACCATGTGACCGCTGCTGTGCGTGATTTGGAGACGGCTTTGGAACGTTATGAGGCGGCTCGGGAGGATATCCGGCAGCTGGATCGCTATCTGGGCAGTGACGACTGGAAAGCGGATCTTGCCGCTGACGAGGCCGGCCAGCTGCCCGCCGATCTGAAGCGCGGCGTGCTCAGCGAGGACGGCATCTGGAATCTACTCTCCGACTGCCGCGAACTGGATGCGAAATTGAAGGGTGGTACGGAATAACCAATCGGCTATTCCACCACCACCTTCAGCACTTTCTGATAGTCGGGATTCGAGACACGCAGACGGCACTCGTCGCCGGAATGATAAACCGTGTCGCTGAAGATCATCCGGAACTCCGCATTCATCTTGTGAATACTTGATGTCGCCCCCTCCGTCCACGACTCGTTGTACAATTGGAAATTTTCACTGCCATTGGCCAATTCTACGGGATAGCCCGTAGCATATTGCCAATAGAAATGCCAGTCATGCTTCGGCCCGATGGCCTTGATGACAATCTCCCGATAGGAGTTCATCGGCACCGTAATACTTTCTGTCGTGATTTCCTGCCCATCCATGTAAAACGTAACATTCGGATCCAAATTCGATCGGTCGCATGACACCAATCCTAACGCCATAAATAATACGGCTAAAACTGCTAACTTTCTCATTTTCAAAACTATTAATTGTTAATTGTTAATTGTTAATTAGAACTCATACCCCACACCAACACTTCCCAATCCCTTATATCCCGCACCCAATTCCAGGCTGCCGAAAAAGTGCTTGTAGCTTGCTTTAAGGCCAAACAGAGTGACGTGCAACATAGAGAAGAGTGAGGGCTCGTAATCCTTATTTATGTTGTCGGAAAGCCACGGATGGCGATGCTCCGGATAGATCAAATTGGTGGCGGTGGTCTCCCCGAAAAAGCTTGCCATTCCGAGCGACAAAGCCGAATAGAGCGTTGCGTGCGGACGGTTCAGATAAGAAAACCTCAGGTCGGGCATAACGGCCAAGGTATGGAACTTGCGTTCGCACAACCCGGTCACCCCTGATTCGTACAAATGGCTTTGCTGATCCGTGTAGTATGCGTAACTCAGCGACAATCCGATCCAGAACCACTTGGTCACGCGGTAATGGGAGGACAGCGAGAACACCGGCGTGCTCCTGAACGAGGGACTGCGCCATGCTTGGTTCAGGTAAAACCCCTCGGGATAGACAAACACGAAATAACGGTCAAAAAGCATCACGCCCGTCGGGTCGCACACATCAAATTTGATCTCGTGGCGACACAATTGCTTGTTGTCCGACCATCTCGGCTTGGTCTCATGCTTCCGTTTCTGATTCTGAAACGTCTGGATAAACGCTATTTGGGTGGAGAACATATTGCTTCGCATACGGAAGGTTCCATTTTCGTATCTATCGGTTGGGTCCGATGGGGGAGCAAAGGAATTGTTGTTTTCTATGTGTATGGAATAGGAGCCGGAAGCGAAGTCACGGAGCGCGCAATTTATACCGATTGTCCAGCGGAACAGGCCGCCATGGGGCAGTTGTACATACAATCCGGCATCAGCTAAGATGTCTATGTTGAAGCGGTTGGGGTCGATTATCTCCGGCGCTATTTTCAAATGGTCGTAATAATATACGGTGTCAGGTAGAATCAGTCCTGGCAGGGAATAGGGACTGCTGACGCTTTTATCGTAGCCGGTGATGAAGGTGTACCACGGCATCCGGAAGCGCACGCCGGCGGCTACTGTCACCCACAGTTTTTGGGAAATGGGCGCATGAAACTCAAACTTCAACGGCATGGATAACCCTGTGCTGTAGATGGCGTATTCCGTATTGTCGAAAGGAACCACGTCGCCCACTTCGCATTGGGTATGATAGCGGAACGCGCCGGTGGTGCCGTAGGATAACCCCGCCGAGACTCCCATATATTTGGCGAAATGATAGGAGAACTCCAGCCCCAAGTGTCCGCTGACGCCGGGCTTGGCCTGAATATAGTTGTTGTTTGACAATATGGCGGGCGACAGGATGCCCACATCCAGCAGATAACCGAGTTGGAAACCGTCAAAAGGTGGATACAACGGCTTTCTGTTGGACTGTTTCCACGTTGTTTTGTCGTTCCAATCCGCTTCTTGACCGCCTTTTTTGTTTACAAAAGTGTCTGCACCGGTTCCGCTCTCCGAATGGATCTCGGATGGAGTGGATGTTTTCCAATGAAGCGTGTCGTGATGATACAGTGTGTCGAATACCACAAGCGTGTCATGCACCACCTGCGTTTCATACACAATGACCGTGTCGCGATGCTGTGCCCGAGCTTGGAAAAACAGCAATATTAGCATGAAAGAAAGGAGGTTACGGTACATAAACAGTGTCTTTAAGGATGATGGAGTGGTTGATTTTAACCGTGTCATGCTGGACAATGGTTTTCTTGACGATGACGGGCTCGGGATGCGGGTTGTCGGCTTGTATCTCTTGGCCGTCAGCCATGGGCTTTTGGGTATTGGGCGTTGGTGCTTGGTTGTCGGCTTTTGGAAGTTGGGGATTAGCCGTGGACTGTTGGTCGTTGGTTGTGTTGTCGATGGTAAAGTCAAACTCCTGGTCAAGGCTATCGCTTACATGAACCGCCGCCGTCTCGACATTCGGTTGCGTGGCAGAGTCCCCATGCTGAAGCAGATGTGTGGTCAGCAGGGTTCCGCCCACGCCGACGCCCACGGATAGGGTGCAGAGCAGGATTTCCTTGAGATGGGAAAGGATCCAGATGCCCGCACCTGATTTTGCGGTGGCGGCAGCGGCTGCAATCTGCTCCTCCTGCATGGGTGTGTGCGGCACGCGCGACACGTTGCGCACGCCCTTGGCGAAGAGTTTGTCGATTTTTTTCATTAGTATGTTGTGTTATTTTTTTACAAAGGAAAAACAGAATCCGTCGCAACGCTTGTCGCGCAAGGAGAGCGTTTCTCCTTCGGTTCCACTGTGTCCGAGAGCGGCAGCGCTGAATATGGAGGGTGAAATTATCCCGTTGGTGGCTTTGGATATTTTCCTGCATTGGGCTTCGGGAATACGCAGGGAGAACCATACATGGTAAGTGTCATTCTCATCTATATCATACTTGACCTGATAGCAGCCGGAGGTGATTTTCTTACCATCTTTATAAAAGGTGAGCATGCCGTTTTTGAAGACGATTTCTGCCTCAAAGCCCTCGCTTTCAGGGGTGTAGGAGACTCCAGCGATGCCGCCGGTGGTGCTTGTCCAGTGCCATGTGCCGGCAAGCTCATGCGTTTCCGGTTTGTTACATGCGGTCATCAGCACGGAAAGAGCCAGCAGGATGGCGGCGACCGCTCCCACACTGCGGCCTACGGCCTTGTATGGGGTGAATTGCACTTCGTGCGTGTTGCCTTTTCGAGGCTGCCCAGGGAGAATGTTGTTTTTCATATCATTATTGTTTTTTATTTGGATTTCGCAATTTCTTTCGTGCCAGTGCCAGCAACCGTTGCTGCAACTCCGCCCTCGCACGGGATAGCAGTACCTTGGAGTTGGCCACGGAGATGCCAAGCGTTTCGGCGATCTTCTTGTGCGGGTAGTGCTCCACCGCGTAAAGGTTGAAGACCGTGCGCTGCTTGACGGGCAGCGTCCCCACCAGCTCCACCAACTCCTCTTGGGTGAATTCCGCGCCTTGGATCAGCGGATCGTCGTCGTGGGATTCCTCCTCTTGAACGATATCATCCTCCATCTCCACCATCTCCGGACGGTTGCGCAGGTACATGAGCGCCTCGTTGACGGCAATCTTCCTCAGCCAGGACTCGAAACTGCCCAAAGCCCGGAAGGTGCTCCCTTTCTCTATCGCTTTCAGAAACGCATCGTGCGCCAGATCCTCCGCCAACGGCCAGTCACTGACATAGCGGTAACATACACCCACCATCTTCCCGATGTGGGATCTATACTGCTTTGTCCAGAATTCTGCTCTCTTCATCCTATCGTTCGTCGTACATTATTAAAGATGCAAAAAAACGAAAAGGTTACAGATTTTATTTTATGATATGGCAAAACAGGTGTTGGCCTTTGTGGATAAGGATGACGCTTCCCCATTGTTTGTAATGCTCGCGGCACTTCGGTGTCACATAAGGCCAACGCCCCTTCCGGATTCAGAAGGGGCGTTGGGGATGTCCGTACGGCTGTACGGACAATGGGAAGTGTTTGATATCCGCTCATTCATAGGTGTAAAAAGTAATTCATCTATGAAAAATGATGTTCGATGTTATGAGGATAATGACAGGTTAATTGCTTCTGTTGTCAGAATTATACGACAACTTTTTCGAAATCTGATGCCGGATGTTTGCAGATAGGGCAGATGTAATCTTCTGGCAGCTCCTCGCCTTCATATTCGTAGCCGCAGATGACACAACGCCAGACGGTTTTGCCCTCGGCGGTCTGGCCTACAGGCTCGGATTTCGGCATGATATGCGCCTGATAGTAATTGTAGGTGGCCGACGGCACATCGGCAAGCACTTCCATCTCGGTGACAGGGCCGATGAAGAGCATGTGGGAGCCAAGATCGACAACCTGCTCCACGCTGACGGAGATGTAGGCATTGGTGCCGCGCGTGATAGCCAGTGTGCTGTTCGAAACACGGCGGCACTCCTTGAAGTCGGCGAACTTGTCAATCGTGCGCCCGCTCTGGAAACCGAAATGCTGGAATAGCCCGAAGTCAGCTGCCTCGCTGAGAATGGAGGCTGTAAAGCGACGCGAACGCAGGATGAGTTCGGTAGTCAGATTGCCCTTGTTGAGGGCCACGGAGATGCGGTCGGGTTGCATTGCTACCTGCATGACCGTGTTGCTGATACAGCCGTTGTCGCGGCCGCCGTCACACGTTGTGATGACGAACAGTCCGTACTGGATGTTGAAAAGGGGATTGCTCATACGATATGGATTTTTAATAGGTGCAAAGATACGATATTTCTGTCTATTGTATTAGCTTTTCTATCTGTTTGTCTGTGGCTAATGGCAGGATGGAGCGAAGATGCTCGGTCATGCGTGTCCACGACTCTTCGGGGGGTCGGTTTGTCAGACATGCTTTTTTGCCATACAGGTGTTCGGGCGTGTTCAGAAGCGACCATCCCCAACCGTATTTTTGCCCGTGCTTGTCGCGGGGATAGACGAAATCTTCTGTGACAATATACGTGGCCATCTGCAGGCGTGTGACGTATCCATCGAAACGACTGCGCATTTTCGGGCCGTCGAAGCCGCATAAGGCGCGTAAGTCGCGGGTGATGAGGCTGCCCTGTACGGTAAGGGTGTGCAGGATGGCCTCTTCAATGCTTCCCACCTCGGGATTGGGGTGCCTGCTGCGCCGGTAGTTGCAGAAGTCGGGCCACCAGTCGCGACTGATGAATCCGGCCTTGCCGGCGAAGAATTTGCCATAGACATGTCCGCCTTCGGTGATGATCTCACCCTTCCATTTCCACAGCGGCCAGTCCCATCCGCCCTCCTCAAGTGCCACATAGCGGCAGTTCTCGTCAACCATCTCTTCGGCGGAAAAGCCACGGATGCCACTGTCTAACAGAGGCAGGAAACCGATGCGGTCAATCCATTCCATCAGTTCCACACTGTTGTGGATTTCAATCTTGTCGGGATTGTACATAATGGTTTTTATTATTGTTTAAAATGAATAACTGTATTGCTGTTTGCCGTATTCCACCTGCACGATACCTCTTATATCAATACCTCCTGTACATGAATACCCCCATTCGCCTTGCAAAAGTACATATAATTTCAGAATATTATTTCAGGCCTGTAAAACATCATTTGTCTTTTGCGAAAATGTCGTAATTTTGCGGCACTAATCAAATTTGAGTCGGATATATATTTTTCAGCAAATGAATGCACAATATTTCAGGCGTGTGTTGAACATGACGATAGTTTGTTCCATCCTGGTTTCTTTGGGTCCAATAAGTGGCTGGGCGCAAGATGCTATCCTAAAGACGGTGAAAGCTCCGGAGGCGGCCACTCCGATGATTCGTTCGGAAGGATTGCTCACCTCGCATTGGACGCAGAATTACCCCTACAATTCCTATTGTCCAAGAGATCCCGTGGATAACTATTCCTACAGTTGTGCCGGTTGCCCTGCTGTTGCAATGGGGCAGATTATCAACTATTTGCGAACAACCCAAGATACGCGCTTTTCCGATAGTGACGACTATACGCATCATTATGCCGGACGCAATTACGATATCGATGACGACTGGGAAACCATGCAATTCCCGTCGTTTCCGAAGCTGAACGAGATGTTGGATTCTGTGGATGCCACATTTCGGCGTGGCGAGGAACTTCCAGACCATTTGGCCGCCGCTTTGATTTTTGCTTGTGGCACGGCATGTACGCAAGTTTACACTTCGCAAGGCTCCGGCACCTTCGCAGTGGATCAGGCGTTTGCGGCCTACCAACGCTTTGGCTTTACGGGCTGTCAGCTGTTTCGTGAAGCCGATTCCGCCATGTATGCCACTTTAATCTCCAATCTGAAAGCCGGTTATCCCGCCCATTTGGCCGTTGAGAATCCAGAAGGTACAGCCGGACACAACGTTGTGGTGGATGGATACCGGGAAACGGATGGCAAATTCCACATCAACTTCGGCTACGGCAACTCCTTGGACGACTGGTACGACATCCCTGATGCGAACTTTTATTACGGATTGACCAAGTTGGAGGGCATTGTTCTGGATATTATACCGTCATCATCTTCAGCTGTTTACAATCCTGCCCGCCAACAGCCCATGGAGGTTTACCCGAATCCGGCTTCCAATATTCTTTATTTGAAGAACCTTCCCTGCAAACAAGTTGATTATTCCATTTTCAACGTCATGGGCCAGATGGTGAGTACGGGGGGCACTTGCGGATCCATTTCTGTTACAGAACTGGAAGACGGACTCTATTTCTTGCAGATACAGGGTGAGAACTTCCGAAAGACAGTTAAATTTATCGTGAAATAAAGGAGGCTTTTGTTATTTAAGGCTGTCTTACTTTCTCTAATATACATTATATAAAGCTCCGCTTTTTGGCAGGGCTTTTTTGTTTTCCCAAAGTGTTTGAACTCAATTTTTCTTACCTTTGCACATTCCTTTCGAGAATTATTAATTTATATACTTATGAAGAAAACTTTTATCGCAATTGCCTTGTTGGCAATGATTTGTACCTGTTGTAAAAAACAGGAGAGCTCCGATGCGAAGGTCATCGGGAAACCCGAAGTCAAAGTGGAGAACGGACGTTTCACCCCCGAGGTGATGTGGGCGTTGGGCAAGATGGGCGAAAAGGCCGTCTCGCCCGACGGCAAACACATCGCCTACACGGTCACCTATTATGACATGGAACAGAACAAGGGTAACGCGGAAATTTACCTGATTTCTACAGACGGCGGCAAGGCCGAACGTCTCACCACCACCAATAGCAGCGAATTCAACCTCGTGTGGCAGGATGACGAGACGCTGCTCTTCTGCCGCGACAATGAGATTATCGCCATGGCGATGAAGGACGGGCGCGAGATGAGCGTCGCCACCTTTGAAAATGGTACCGAGGGCTTCAAGCTCGCCCCCGACGGCAAGTCCATCGTCTATATCGCCACCAAACCCGTGAAACGTCCCGGCCATCTTGACAAGCTTTATGCCGGCCTCGACAAGACCACCGGCCGCATCAACGAGGACCTTATGTACCGCCATTGGGACAACTGGGTGGACGAGTACCCGCAGATTTTCCTTGCCGAATTTGACGGCAAGAAAGTGGATGTGGACAACGCCATCTGCCTTATCGACAGCACCTTCGAATGTCCGATGCGCCCGTGGGGTGGGGTGGAGCAGTACAACTACAGTCCCGATAGCAAGACCATCGCCTACACGTGCCGCAAGAAAACGGGTGCTGACTACGCACACTCCACCAACAGCGACATCTTCCTCTATGACATCGCGAAGAAGACCACGAAGAATGTCAGCGACGGCATCATGGGCTACGACCAGAATCCGGTGTTCAGCCACGACGGCAAGTACCTCGCCTGGGAGAGCATGGAGCGCGACGGCTACGAGAGCGACAAGCTGCGCCTCATGGTGTTGGACCTCGCCAGCGGCACACGCACCGACATGTCGGAGAACTTCGACTACAACTTCACCAACATCAGCTGGACGGATGACGACAAGGAGATCCTCGGCGTGGTGAACTACCTCGGCATGGACGAGATTTTCGCCTACAACCGCGACACCAAAGAGTTTCGCCAAATCTCGCACGGTTATCACGACATCCACGGCTTCGAGCTAGTGAATGGCAAGCTTTACGCCGACCAGGTTTCCATGCAGTATCCTGCTGAAATCTATGTCTATAATCTCACCGACGACAAGGCCGACGGCAAGAAAGTGTCGGCTATCAACGATGACGTGCTCTCGCAGGTGCGCATGGGCAAGGTGGAGGAACATTGGATCAAGACCGTGGACGGCAAGGAGATGCTCACGTGGCTTATCTATCCTTACGATTACGATAGCACCAAGATCTATCCCGCGCTGCTCTATTGCGAGGGCGGTCCGCAGTCGATGGTGAGCCAGTTCTGGAGCACCCGCTGGAACTTCATGGTGATGAGCGGGGGCGGCTACTTCATCATCGCGCCCAACCGTCGCGGCACCATCGGCTTCGGCACGGAGTGGTGCGAGGAGATTAGCGGCGACTACGGCGGCCTTTGTATGCAGGACTACATGACCGCCGCCGACTATTTTACGGACAAGGTGAAACAGATTGACAAAGAGCGTCTTGGTGCGTGCGGCGCCAGCTTCGGCGGCTACAGCGTCTATTGGCTCGCCGGCCACAACCACGATGTGAAGGGCTACAACGAAGGCCGCCGGTTCAAGGCTTTGTTGGCCCACAACGGCATGTTCAACTTCGAACAGCAATATCTGGAGACGGAAGAACTTTGGTTCGACAACTGGGACATCGGCGGTCCGTACTGGGATTGGAACAACCCGCAGATTAAGAAGAGCTATGCCTGCTCACCGCATCTGTTTGTGGATAAATGGAACACACCCATCTGCGTCATCCACAGCGAGTTCGACTTCCGCATCGTGGCTTCCGAGGGCATGGCCGCTTACAACGCCGCCAAGATGCGCGGTCTGGAGGCCCGCTATCTCTACTTCCCCGACGAGACGCACTGGGTGCTCCAACCGCAGAACAGCCTGCTCTGGCACCGCAACTTCCTCGACTGGTTCGATGCGCATTTGAAATAGGCTAAACAATCGCTTTTATGGAGGAGAAGAAGAAAAAGAACAAACATTTTCTGGAAAAGCCCCAGTATCCCGGCGGGCAAAAGGCCTTGCGCGAGTTTGTCAATGCTCATCTGCAATATCCGGAAGACGCTATGCAACAGCGCATTGAGGGAGTTGTGACGGTGGCTTACATGGTCAGTGACGATGGAGAGATTGTCAATCCCACCATCGTCAAGGGGCTGTGCCCGTCGTGCAACGCGGAAGCCATCCGCATCGTGAACCTGCTGAAGTACGGGAAGGCCTCCAACCGCGGCGTGCGCCTGAAGGTGAACAACAAGCTGAACATCCATTTCAAGCTCTCGCCGGCTCCCACGCAGTCCGCCATCTCCTACACCGTCCAGCCGGCCAAGCCGAAGGGCAACACCCCGAAATCCCAACCGGCATCCTCCGGCTACCAGTACAGCATTGACATATCATGAGGGGGGATATTGAGGTTGACCTGTCGTGTGATGTAGTTAAATAGTGATCAGGGGTCAGTAGTCAGTAAATAGTTTAAAATAAAAAAGCACTCACAATGTGAGTGCTTTTTCGTTGTGGGAACTACTAGATTCGAACTAGTGACCCTCTGCTTGTAAGGCAGATGCTCTAAACCAACTGAGCTAAGCTCCCCTGCCATTAAGGCGCTGCAAAGATAGGATTTTTTTCAAAACCCCAATCTTTGCAGCCGATATTTTTTCTTGTTGATTAGTAGCGTGTTAGAATTGGAAACCAACGCAAACGTTGATGAATTGCGGCTTTTTTCCTTCCTTGTTTGTGAAAAAAGTGTTCAATCCATATTTGTAATTGGCTCCGATGACGATGGGACCGAATTTGAAATCCACGCCCGCGTTGGCAAACAGCATGTTCTGCTCCAGCGTCTTTTTCGAGAAATCGATGGAGTTGTCACCGATACTGATAATAGGCTGGTAGATGATGCCTGCGTATGGTTCAATTGCCACCACTCTGCCTAATGGAATGTATCCCATAAGTTTCACGGGAATCATCAGACTATGCAGTTTTACGGTCTCATTGTGAAAGACATAGGATCCATCGGGATTTTTCCGGCTGAAATCACCTTTGAAGAAACTATAGCCGAAACCGATTTCCCCGTAGATGAATTTTCCGCCACGGAAGAAGATGTATCCATCCGGATTAACAAGACCGTCCAGCGTGGTGCCGTCAGTCGCGTAGTTGCGCTCCAGGGTGAAATTGGTTTCCACCTTGAGGCCGAACTGGCGCCACTTCTGGGCAAACGCGGTTGAGCATAATACCGTTAACAGGATAATGGTCAAAATCTTTTTCATAATGTATTTGTTTTTTGTTCTTGTGATGTTTCGTTTTTTTCTACAGTGTTAAACTGATTCATAGTGCGTTGCAGTCCGGCGGTGGCAAACGATTTTATGGCCTCCACCGCCTGGCTGATGCAGGGCTCGATGCGTTTCAGCTCCTCGGAGGAGAAACGTCCCAGCACATAGTCCACTTGGTATCCTTGGGCGAAATCCTTCCCGATGCCGCAGCGCAGACGGGGGAAGTTGCTGTGCCCCAGCTGTTCTATGATGTTCAGCAGTCCGTTGTGTGAACCGCCGCCCCCCTTGGGTTTGATCTTGAACGTTCCCACGGGCAGGTCCAGGTCGTCGCACACCACCATGCAGTGGTCGGGAGCCACGTCCTCCGCAGTGAGCCAGTATTTGACCGCCTTGCCGCTCAGGTTCATGTAGGTGGTGGGCAATATCATCACCAGGGTACGGCCCTTGTAGGTGGCACGCGCCACGTAGGCCAGCCGGTCGGTTTTGAACTCCGCCTTCAACGCCTGCGCGAGGGCATTCACCACCTCGAAACCGTAGTTGTGCCGCGTGCCGGCATACTGCTGCTCGGCATTGCCCAGTCCCACTATCAGGTATTTCTTGTCATTCATTGTCAGTCTCCTCTGTTTGGTTTTCTTCGTCCGTCATATTGACTAAAAAGGAAAAGTTGAGCTTCCCGTAGATCCGATGCTGGAAGAAATGGGGGTTGTCGGAGAAATCATGCTCCTTGGAATGCTCCAGGACCAGCCATCCGTCTGGGTTCAGCAGTTGGTTTTCGAACACCAGCTCGGCCACCTGCTCGATGCCCTCCATCTGGTAGGGCGGGTCAGCGAAGATGATGTCGAATTTCTGCCGGCAGGCCTTCAGATAAGCGAACGCATCCTGCCGGATGACCAGCAACTGGCTGTACTGCAGCTTCTCCGCCGTTTTGCGGATGAAATTGGTGCAACGCTGGTCCGAGTCCACGGCAATCACAGACAAGGCCCCGCGCGAGGCGAACTCGTAACTGAGGTTGCCCGTGCCCGAGAAGAGGTCCAGCACGCGCACCCGATCGAAGTAGAAGTAGTTGTTCAGGATGTTGAACAGGCTCTCCTTGCCCAAGTCCGTTGTGGGCCGCACCGGCAGATTGTCCGGTGCCACAATGTGTCTTCCTCTGTTTTTTCCGCTTATGATCCGCATATCGCTCAAATGAAAACAACGTGGTTGTGATACTGTTGCAGCAGTTCGTTCAGCTTGCGGTTCGGCTTGCTGAAATACTGGACAAAGAGGGTGGGGGCGTCCAACCCGAACTGCATGACGCAGTTGAGGGTATAGTAGAGGATGTCCACGTTCTCCATGCGGGTGGTCCGGTTGATGAGGGATGGTTCGTTCTGGCGCATCACCAAGACATCTGCAAAGGTGTCATTGATGGAAAGCATCACGGCATCCGGACAGCCCTGCTCGGAAAGGAAACGGTACAGGATGGAGAGCTCGCTGACGAAATGCGGCACGCAGGCCATGCTGTTGACGGTGTCGTACTCGTTCTGATTGAGGAAGTACAACGCCCGGTAATGGCGGATCGGGTCGCTGAAATGCTGGCCGATCTGGGTGATGTCGAACTGCATCCGCAGATAGTCGCGGGCCTTGGCTTCGTCGTAAATCTCGTCTGGAAGCAACATGGGCGGCGTGGTGGCCACCACCACATCCACAGGCTGCGGGGCTGCGTCCTCGAAATGGAAGAAGGCGGGGGCCTGTTTCGTCAGCAGCACATTCTGCGTGTTGGGATAGTCCTCGCGGAGGATTTTCCCGTTTTCGGCAGAAAAAAGCGAAAATCCACCCGGCGTGAGCCGGATGGATTTCGTGTAATATGTGGAAAGTAAAGCATTCATGTCGATTACTCCCATGAACCAGCGGTGCTGGCCTCCGTGAGGGAACCCATGTACATGTCTTCGTACTGGTCCCGATACTGTTTTTCGCCTGCCAGGTTGTTGTAGAAGATCTTGTTCCAGAGACGTTTCAGCACACCGGCGTTCTCGGGCGTGATACTCTTGTCCATATTGACGAGCACATCTTCCAGCGGCACGTCGATTCTGTAAACCGGAACCTCATACGTCTTGCTGGCGATGGAACCGACCTGCACCTCGTACTGTTTCTTGTCGCTGAACGGGATGTACTGGAAGTTCTTGAAACTCTCCTTGGTGAGATTCTTGTCCAATTCAAGCATCTTGCTGAGGGCGGGCACTTTCACGACCTCCTTGTGGATGAGACCCAGCTTGAAGGCTTCAGCCTCGCTCATGGAGTCGGGGAAGTTACCCACGTTCTTTTCAATCTCCACCGTGCCGTTGTTCACGAAGTCCACCAGGCTGTCCATCGTGGAAGCATATTTCTTATGGACGTTCTTGTAGATGGCCTGTGCGCTGCGGATGGTCAGCAGGTTGTTCACATTGGCAGTCTTGCGCGCTTCATACACATTCTTGAATTTTTCGGGGCGCATGATGCTTCTAGCGGCGAAGATGGCCAAAAAGACGACTGCAATAACTAACAGGATACTGGTTAATGTTCTGGCTTTCATAACTTTATGGTAATTTTATTTCTAATATTGCATTTTTATAAAAAGTAGGCAAAAGTAGTAAAAAAACGGCCACACTCCGTCTTTTGGAGAAAATTATTTCACCTTCGGCTGTTAAAAAGTGATCCGATGGATGCCGGCGGGGTATTTGCGTCCGACAAGCTGGCGCAACCGCTGGTAGTCGGAAGGGTTCTGCACGAAGTCGAGCTGCGTGGCATCCACCAGCAGCACCGGCATGTTGGCGTGCTGCCGGAAATAGTTCAGATAGTTCTCCTGGATGCCGGCAAGGTACTCGGCGGTGATGTCCTTCTCATACTCGCGCCCGCGCTTGGCGATGTTCTGCAGCAGGTGCTCCGTGTCATTGTACAGGTATAGGATCAGGTCGGGTTTGGGCAGGAAGGAGGAGATGGTTTCGAAGACCTTGGCATAGAGGTTGTACTCGTCGTCAAGCAGGTTGTTCTTGGAGAAGATGATGCACTTGTCGATGAAGTAGTCGCCGATAACGCAGTCCTTGAAGAGATCGCGTGCCGAGAGCAGGTTTTTCAGCTGCTGGTAGCGGTCCATGAGGAAGGTCATCTCCACGGGGAAGGCATAGTGCACGGGGTCTTTGTAGAATTTGGGCAGGAAGGGGTTGTCGGCGAAGCGCTCCAGCACCAGTTCGGCGTTGTAGTCGGCGGCCAGCATCTTGGAGAAGGTGGTCTTGCCGGCGCCGATGCACCCCTCAACGACGATGTAGTTATAGGGGATGTCGCCCAAGTGCTGGTCCGCTGCGGTCGCCGGGATACGGATGCCCAGCTCGTCCAGCGATTGCAGCACAAAGTCGCGTTCCGCGATGCGGGGGTGGGGGAGCGTCAGCCGCTCGTCATGATAGACGAGCCCGCCGTAGTCCAAGATGTCCAAATCGATGGTGCGGTTCTGGTAGCGGGGCACCCCGTCCTCATAGACAGTCTTCTCCCTGCGTCCGAGATCACGCTCGATGCGCTGCAGACTGTCCAACAGGGGCAGCGGTTCCAGCAACGTGCGTACCACCAGCACCTGGTTGAGGAACGGCGGCGCGTCGAACCCCCACGACTCCGTCTCTATCACAGAGGATGCACGGAGGATTTCCCCGACCTCCTCTTCGATCCGGAGACGCGCCTGCGACAAGTATCCGGCACGGTCGCCCATGTTGCTGCCTAATCCGATGATCACTTCTTTCATACGGCGGCAAAGATAAAAAAAAGATGCCTGCGAAGCAAGCATCTTTTTGTGTTAGTTGTTAACAAGCAGCAAGGTCCGCTCACATACCGCTGTGACCGCCATCAGCGACTTGGAATACTCCAGCAGATTGCGGATGATGCGGCGGGAGGGCTTTTGCAATTTGACGGATTTTGGTTCCGAAGGGGTAAATTTATTCGCCATAGACATGATGATTAGTGTGACATTGGGCAATTACATTTTTCATAACGGCACAACGCACACTTTATTTTATCCGGCGAAAAATTATTTTTTGAAAAGGAAATAAACAGCCAGCACTAATAGTGCGAAACCGATCAAGTGATTGACACGGAGAGGCTGGTCCTTGAAGAAGACAAGCATGAAGACGGTGAAGACCGTCAGCGACACTGCCTCCTGGATTACCTTCAGCTGCCAGATGTTGAAGGGACCGCCGTTCCCGCTGAAGCCAATCCTGTTCGCGGGCACCTGACAACAGTACTCAAACAAGGCAATACCCCAACTGAACAGTATCACCAGGGGTATCGACAGTTTGGAGAACCATGAAACACTTTGCAGTTTCAAATGGCTGTACCATGCCAAAGTCATAAATATATTGCTGCATAACAATAATAATATAGTATAAAGCCCCTTCATGTATCGAGAATTAATGAAAAATGTGGTGTCAAATTTTT
>JBGUMF010000038.1:0-11028 GCA_045116675.1 Bacteroidales bacterium | reverse complement strand
AACATCCCACATCCGAGTCCGTTTTTCGGCAACTATTTCGTTTTTCTTCCAAAATGGAAATATACATATATAAACATATAGCCTCTTCTCTTATTAAAAACACATGATATTCCAATCTTTGATAAAATTATTTTACTGATTTATAGATTTTTATAATAAAATAGAAAGAAAAATCGGAAACAGGTGACGAAGGATATGAAAAAAAGACTATTTTTGCGGCCTCAAAACAAGAGAGTTCTTTGATAGAAAAATCGTAGTGCCGATATAGCTCAGTTGGTAGAGCAGCTGATTTGTAATCAGCCGGTCGTGGGTTCAAGTCCCTCTATCGGCTCTTTACGGCACTAGAGAAACATGATGGGAGAGTTCCAGAGCGGTCAAATGGGACAGACTGTAAATCTGCTGGCTAAGCCTTCGGAGGTTCGAATCCTTCCTCTCCCACTTTTTTCACCCGCGGAAGTAGCTCATTTGGTAGAGCGACAGCCTTCCAAGCTGTAGGTGGCGGGTTCGAGCCCCGTTTTCCGCTCTCTTTTAGCGGAATGCCCAGTTTTTTGACTGGGCGTTTTTGTTTTATCCTTCTAAAAAACCAGTCGTTTTCTTTTTGGATTGTTTCCAACTTTTGTCTGACAATGTCGGCCAAGAACCCATTTTGCATAATGACGATGGTGCTTTTTTCCGCAATTATCATTTCGCCGTTTCTGAAAGGGAACGATAATTTGTGTATCTTTGCAATCGTTTTTGAAAATTTCACCATTAACCATTCAATCTTCAGACTATGAATCCCGACTACATACTGGATCAAATCAGGGGCAGGAGAATCGTCATCCTCGGGTTCGGGAAGGAGGGTATTTCCACCTACCGCTTCATCCGCCGCCATTTCCCGGACATGCCGCTTACGGTGGCTGACCGCAGCGAGGCGTTGAAAACCGACGATCTTGACGACCCGCATCTGACGGTTGTCAAGGGGGAAAACTACGACCAGGGACTGAACGACTACGACCTGATTTTCAAGACCCCGGGCATCAGTTTCAACCACGTCAACTACTGGATTGAGACGGAGAAGATCACCTCGCAGACCAACCTCTTCCTGGAGGCGTTCCACAAACAGGTGGTGGGCGTTACCGGCACCAAGGGCAAGAGCACCACCTCCTCGCTTATCTACCACATCCTGAAGACGGCGGGACGCGATACCATCCTGGCTGGGAATATCGGCACGCCCTTCTTCGACATCATCGAACAGATGACCCCCACGACCATCGTGGTGGCCGAACTGTCGGCGCACCAATTAGAGTTCATCCGCCGCTCGCCCGACTACGCCGTGCTGCTCAACCTCTACCAAGAGCACCTCGACCATTTCAACTCCTTCAACACTTACCAGATCGCCAAGCTGAACATCACCCGTTTTCAGGACGAACGCCAGTTCCTAGTCTATAACGGCGATGACGAGCACATCCCGGGCCTCATCAAGTCGTACCATCTGAACCGCGACCGCGTCATCTTCGGCACCGAACCGCAGGATGGACCGTACGCCTGCTGCCGCGACCGGAAAATCCATTTCGCCATCTCCGGCCATGTGGAAGACGAGTACGACCTCACCGACTACTACAACCTGCCGGGCACGCACAACTTCTACAACATCATGGCGGCCATGGCGGTGTGCCGGCATCTGAAAGTGTCGCACGACGACATCGTCAAGGGACTGCGGAGCTTCCGGGGACTTCCCAACCGCATCGAGTATGTGGGGCGTTTCCAAGGCATCGATTTCTACAACGACAGCATCTCCACGATTCCGGAGGCGACTATCGCGGCACTGAAGGCACTGAAGAAGGTGGACACGCTTATCCTGGGCGGCTTCGACCGCGGCATTGAATACAATATATTATATAAGCACCTGCATGAAAACCCCGTTCCGAACATCGCCTTCACCGGTCCCGCGGGCGAGCGCATGATGCAGGAGTGGCAGGCACAATATCCGCTGCCGGAGAACGTTATCCACGAGCAGGATTTCCGCCAGATTGTCGCCTTCGCGTTCGGGCACACAATGGAGGGGCGCATGGTGCTGCTCTCGCCCGCCGCCGCCAGCTACGACCAGTTCAAGAACTTTGAGGAGCGCGGGCGCATTTTCAAGAACCTTATTGTAGAATACAATCAAAAACATACACATGAATAGAATCACCATTTTCCTATCCGCCACGCTCCTGCTGTTAGGAGCCTGCCAATGGAACGGCAACCGCCAGAAAGATGCCGACGAAAACACACCGGCAACCACGACAGAATCCGGCAATCCCTACATCTCCGACAACCAGGCTGAAGAGACACCTGCATTGGAAGAGGATCTTTCCGGCAACGTCATCGCACTGACCGCCAGCGAGTTCGAACAGCGCATCACCGACATTGACAATCCGCAGGGATTCCGCTACAAGGGCCACACCCCCTGCGTGGTGGACTTCTACGCTGACTGGTGCCGTCCCTGCATGAGCATCAAGCCCATGATGGAAAAGATGGCCAAGAAATACAAGGGACAGCTTATCATCTACAAGATAAATGTGGATCGCGCCCAGGACGTGTGCGCCGCCTTCGGCATCCAGAACATCCCGACGCTGATGTTCTTCAACACCACCGACCAGCCCCGCAAGATGGTCGGGGCACCGTCCGAGACGGAGATGGAAAACGCCATCCGTGACTTCTTAAAATAGCCATCCTTGAAGAGACTCTGCGCCGTCATCGGGTTATGTTGCTGCCTCATCGGAGTGGAAGCGCAGATACCATGCGACTCCATCGGGTCGCAATTCCGTCAATGGAATGCGCGTTTGGACAAGCTCAACACCGAGGATCCGGAGATCATCACCCTGCACTACTATTTCCTGCAGGATATCCGGAAGGAGATGGACCGTTTCCGGAGCACCACCCTACCCCATCTGGTCAAATGCCTCCAGACCGACTACTACCAGACGCGCTCGCAGTTCAACCGTATCGCCAACAAGTCGGACTATCTTAACGAGATCCTTACGGTGCAGAAGCAGCAGGTGGACCATCTGTTCTTCCTGCGGGCGCAGGAGGAGATGGCCTTTTCCGACACATCTGCCGCCCTTTACAATCTGGACCGCGCCCTACAGTTCAACAAGTACAATCCCGATGCGCTGTTGCTCAAGGCACAGCTGCGACTCCGTCAGGGCCGCTATAAGGAGAGTGTCGATCTCATACACCTGCTCTACACGAAATCGGAGCTGAACGACGAGCAGGAGAAGGCCGTCTCGGATTTCTCGCTCCAATTGTACGACAAATTATACGGCATCGGCAACACCTACATCCAATCGGGGCAGTCGGCCGACGCGCTGGAGGTGTTCCTGGCCCTGGAGCAGTTTTGCAGCAACATGCCGTCGGGCTACTGCAACGACGACTACTACCACGGCATCCTGCTCTCGCGCGAGGGCGTGTACGAGTCGTACCTTGCCATCGCCCGCGAGGCCGAGCGGCGCCACAACATGGAGATGGCCCGGAAGTTCTACCAATACGCCGACGAGTACCGCAAGAACAACCAGCGGAAAGAGGAGTAGGACTTTGGACTATGAACCATGACAATGAACTTAGGGGATTAGAGTTGAGAAGTTAAGAAACTGAGAAGTTTTTGCCATTATTTCGTATCTTTGCGGCTGGAATGCTTTTCAGCACCATCCATCTTTATTGTATAAAAATTAAACCCCGAACAATATTCAAAATCGGTACCCCGTTTATGAAAAGCCCCAAAAAACTATAACATGAAAAAGACACACTTTTTTCTCCCCCTTTTATTTTTCTGCATCATGAACAACAGTTTTGCACAACAGACGCCCGCTGAAATCAAAAAAGCACTGAGTGACTATGAGCTGATGCTCCAGCGCGATGACAACGGCTACGAGCAAGTATATCGGGCAATCGGGCAACAAATCCAACAGCAGGAGAACCATCCCGCCAGCCGCGCCGTATGGCACAGCTGCATGAGCGGGCTGCTCACCCGGTACTACCGGAACAACCAATACCGTATTCTGGACCGCACCCCGGTGGAGGGCCCGCTGCCCACCGACATCAACGTGTGGGACATCCAGACCTTGGTGAAACAGATTGTGTTCCACTACCAGCAGTCGCTCCGCGATGCAGACCTGCTGATCAAGGTTCCCCTGAAAGACTATGCGGCGATACTGGACATGCCGCCCACAGAGCCGTACCGCCCCACCCTGTACGACCTGCTGGCGAACCGCGCACTGGATTTCCTCTCCAACCGCATCAAGGAGATGCCCATCCCCGTCACGCCGTTCGATGTAAACAACGGGAAATACTGGTCCGAGAACGATGTGTTCACCAACATGCTGATCAACTCGCCAGACGAATACTCCTTCTCCTATCTTTCCCTGAAAATCATGCAGAAGCTCACGCGGCTGCACCTGCGCGACACGGAACCGTACGCCCTGCTGGATGTCACCCTGCGCCGCTATGAATATCTGTCGGACATATCCAATGTGGAGAATGAGCAGGAAACCCTGTTGAAAGAGCTCCTGAAACTGGAGCAGCGCTACCGCAACCAGAAAGGATATGAAATGATTACCTACAAACTGGGCGAGTATTATCAAAATAGAGCGGAATCTTACGACAAGGACCAGCATCCGGAGTACCGCACCGACCTCATCACGGCTGTGGAATGGTATCAAAAGGTGCTGACGGTGGCCCCGAAATCCATCGAGGGGAACAACGCCCAGATTGCCCTTGATCATATTCAGGCGAGCTCTGTGGCCTTCTCGATGATGAGTATGCTGCCGGCCAACCGTCCCAACCTCATCAACTTCACCTACAAAAACAGCAACAAACTCTACCTGCGCGCAATCCCGATGACATCGGATGAGTATCAAAGGACAATGTCCGTCGAGCACCCGTTCCAGCTTCTGATCGCCCGGAAACATGTGTTCGAGACCACCATCACCGCGCCCGACGAGGGGGACTACCGCGAAAAGCAGGGCAACTTCCTGTTGCCGGCCCTCAGCAAAGGTTCCTACGTGCTGCTGGCCTCCAACGGGCCCTTCGACAGCAGCAACCGCAAGGAATACACCTACACCTTCGTCCAAGTCACCGACCTCGCCGCCACCTACCGGTACAATGCCAACCAATACGACTTTTTCGTCTTCGACCGAATGACTGGGGAACCCATCAGCGGAGCCAACGTGTTGGTTAAATTTTATGAAGACTACTGGCAACGGCATCTTATCAGCCAGCAGAAGCTGAGCACCGACAAAGATGGACGATGCCGTTATACCCTCACGGAAAAACAAATCGGCTATTTGAACGCAGTCGTTTCCAAAAACGGGGAGACAATCACGCTTGTCCACAGCCGACACAGCCATTATATCAACGACTTGGGTTCCACCAAACGGACCACCTACATTTTCACCGACCGAAGCATCTACCGGCCCGGGCAAACCGTCTATTACAAGGGCATTGTCATGGAGGCGCACGATGTCGGGAATTTCACCTCCAAAATGGAGAACCGTGTAATGGCAGATGTGCAAGAAGAAGTCACCTTCAAGGATGCCAACCATCAAGTGCTGGAGCGTGTCACCGTGACCACCAATGAATATGGTTCCTTCTCCGGCAGTTTCGTGCTGCCCACCTCCGGACTCACCGGCAACTATCTGATTGATTGTAAGCATGGTGTCAAATACATCAGCGTGGAAGAATACAAGCGCCCCACCTTTGAGGTCACGATGGAGCAGCCCAAGGAGCAGTTCAAGATCGACCAAGAGGTGGAAGTCGTCGGCAGCGTGAAAGCCTACGCCGGCTACGCGCTGGAGGGAGCCACGGTCAAGTACCGCGTGGTGCGCGAGGCCACCTTCCCCTGGTGGCGATGCTGGTGGTGGTTGCCCAGCAGTCCCACCCAGCAGATAGCCTCCGGCGAGGTGACAACGGATGCCGACGGCACCTTCCGCATCCGCTTCACGGCCCTGCCCGACCTGGAAAACCAGCGGCACGACCCCCTCTACAACTTCAAAATCTCCGTTGACGTCTCCGACATCACCGGCGAGAACCATTCCGCCAGCAGCAGCGTGCGCATCAGCAAGAAGGGACTTTTCATCAACGCAGACCTTCCGCGCCAGATAGCCACCACTGACAAGAACAGCTTCAGCGTGAAGGCCACCAACCTGGCTGGCGAGCCGCAGAAAAGCACGCTCCACTACACCATCGAGGCACTGCAAGCCCCATCCGAATACCGATACAGCTGCCCGGAGCACGACTACTACCTCTCCGACTCCGCCGCCATGGCCAACGCCCTGCCCTATCTGGATTTACATGGGGAACAGCATCCGGAAAACTGGAAGGTTATGGGGACTGTCAACAGCGGTGATTTCGAGGCCGATGGCAAAAACAACTTCGCCATCCCCAATTTAGCAAACCTCAATGAAGGCACCTATAAAATCACGTTCATCGTCCACGACCGCGACAATAATGAAATACGGGAGGAATCTTATATCACTGTTTATCAAAATAATAGCAAAAAATCCGTCAACTACGAGCCTCTTTGGATTCATCAAGACAAAAATGACATCAACGAGATGGACCACACCATCCATGTCACGGTGGAGAGCTATCTGACTAACGCCCACGTGTTTTTCGAAATCATCTCCAACAAACGCGTGATGGAATCCAAGTGGATAAAACTCAACCAAGGTAAGGCTTCGTTCACCTACAACCTCACAGAAAAAGACCTTGGCGATGTTGTCTTCCACGCCTTCACGGCACAGAACAACAGGCAATATGACGAAAACCTCACCATTTATGTGCCCTACTCGCATAAGGATATCGACTTCGAATTCATTACCTTCCGCGACAAGACGATGCCGGGCAGCAACGAGCAATACCAAATCCGCCTGAAAGACAAGAATGGCGACAAGGTGGCCGCCGAAATGCTCTGTTCCATGTACGATGCCTCCTTGGATGCTTTTGCAACACCCAACGATTTCAAAAAGTATATTGTACAATGGAAGAATTACAACTCATTCGAGTATTCGTTGGAAAGAAACACGGCACAATTCATGGACCATCAAAGTATTTCTTTGGGTAAAAAGTCCACATTATTCCCGCAAAGCCGCGAATATTCCCAGCTTGAATTCCTCAGTGACTGGTTCCACCCAAGGTATTCCGCCAGAGCCAGCGGTGGAGCGGTACTCAAAAACAGATACGAAGGAGAAGTCGTCCTGAATATTGTAGAAGATGCTGTCGGTATGGATATGGAAGAAGCGGAAGCTCCTTTGGCTGCCACTTTTTCGTGGGATGGTGTAGATCTGGAAACAGGCGAAAGCATGAGCGAAAAAACGACCACCTCGGAAGCACCGCAGGAACAGGGCGGCATCCGCACCAACTTCGCCGAGACGGCCTTCTTCTACCCGAACCTGCACACCGACAAAGATGGTAACGTGCTCATTTCCTTCACCATGCCCGAATCGCTGACCCGTTGGAAGCTGCTGGGCTTCGCCCACAACACGAACCTTATGACGGGCAGTTTCGAGAAATACGTCCAGACTTACAAGAAGCTGATGGTGGTGCCCAATGTGCCGCGTTTCCTGCGTGAGGGCGACCTATTGGTGCTGTCGGCCAAGGTGGTCAACCTGGACAGCGTCACCCAATGCGGCAACGTCACGCTCTCGTTCCGCAACCCCTTCAACAACGCTGACCTCCAGATCGTTGAAGGTGCTAACGCACAGCCCTTCGAGGTAAAACCCGGGACCAGCCAGGAGGTGCGCTTCCGCGTGCGGGTGCCGCAGAACCTCGGAGCCGTCACCTGCCGTATCGAGGCCCGCAATCTGGAAACTCCCACCTTCACCGACGGCGAGGAGCGCACGCTGCCCATCCTCACCAACCGCATCCTGATCACGGAGAGCCTGCCGCTGCACATCTCCGGCAAGGGCACCAAGACGTTCACCTTCGACCGGCTGAAGAACAGCTTCGCCGCCACCGCCAGCCCCACGCTCTCCACGCAATCGCTGACGCTGGAGTTCACCCCCAACCCGATATGGTACGCCATCCAGGCCATGCCTTACCTGATGGAATATCCCTACGAGTGCAACGAGCAGATTTTCAGCCGTTACTACGCCAACACGCTGGCCACCAACATCGTGAACAGCCACCCGCGCGTCAAGGAGGTCTTCGACGAATGGCTCAACTCCACCCCGGACGCTTTCTGTTCGCAGCTGGAAAAGAACCAGGAACTCAAGAGCGTACTGCTGGAGGAGACCCCTTGGGTGCTCGATGCCCAAAAGGAATCCTCGCGCAAACAGAACGTGGCCCTGCTCTTCGACCTGCATCGCATGGCAAAAGAGGGTAAAAACGCTTGCAAGAAGCTGGAAGACAACCAGAATGGCGACGGCGGATGGCCTTGGTTTGCCGGCGGACAGAGCAGTAGCTACATCACCGAGCACATCGTGGCCGGCATGGGACACCTGCAGGCGCTCGACGTCAAGACGGACATGAAATCCGCCACCCTCAAGAAAGCCATCAGCTATATCGACCAGCAGATGAACGACTACTACCAGCGCTGGCAGAAGAAAAACGACAACAGTTCCTGGGGCGACATCCACTACCTCTATGCCCGCAGCTTCTTCCTGGACCAGAAAGTAAGTTCTGCCTACCTGGAGGCTTACAATTATAACTACAACAACATCAAGAAAAACTGGAAAAAGCAGTCCATCTACATGCAGGGCATGATCGCGCTCGTGTGCCAGCGCAACGGCGACACGCAGACCGCCAAAGAGATCATCGCCAACATCAAGTCGATGGCGCAGTATTCTGAAGAACTGGGCATGTTCTGGAAGAAGGCAGGCTACGGCTACTACTGGTACGAAGCACCCATCGAGCGGCAGGCACTGCTCATCGAGGCCTTCAACGCCATCACCCCTCTCGACATGGAATCCATCGAGAAGATGCAGCTATGGCTGCTCAAACAGAAGCAGACGCAAAGCTGGCCCACCACCAAATCGACCACGGAAGCCATCTATGCTTTATTGCTCAGGAACAATGCGTTGGAGGCATCCAACGGCGTGCGGCTGACGTTGGGCAACCAATGGAGCTACACCGAAGGCGACGGCACCGAGCAGGCGCAGGCCGGCACCGGCTACATCAAGAAGAGCTGGAAAGGTGGCGACGTGACCGCCGATATGAGCACGCTGAAGATCGAGAAAGAGACCTCCGGGCCTGCTTGGGGCGGCCTCTACTGGCAATATCTGGAAAACATCGACAAGCTGGACCACAGTCAGGACGGTGATTTCAGCATCCAGAAGCAGTTGTACAAAGTGGAGGTTGGCGACCGCGGCGAGGTGCTCACCGCCATCACAGAGCAGTCGCCGCTGAAGGCGGGTGACAAGGTGCGCGTGCGGGTGGAGATCCGCACCGACCGCGACATGGAGTACGTGCATCTGAAGGACATGCGGGCGGCCTGTTTCGAGCCCACCAACGTGCTGTCGGGCCACCGCTATCAAGACGGTCTGCGGTACTATGAAGCCACGAAGGACGCCTCCACCAACTTCTTCATCGACTACCTGCCCAAGGGCACCTACGTGTTCGAATACACGCTGATGGCCACCATGACAGGCACTTACAGCAACGGTCTCACCACCATCCAGTGCATGTACGCCCCCGAGTTCACCTCGCACAGCGAGGGCATCCGCGTGACGGTGAAGTAGCGGAAGTGATTATCAAAAAGATGCTGATAGAAACATTCTAAAATGCAGGATAACACAACGTTAAAAACCCGCACCATCCGACAGGTCTCCTTGCCGCAGGATGCGGCAAGGCTCTTGGAGGTTTTCGCCGCTGCCAGGGCCATAATGGTCGCCTCTGGCAACAAAAAGCAGTGGAACAACGGCTATCCCTCGTTGGAGATTGTGAGGGCGGACATGGAGAAAGCGGGCGGTCATGTGATTGAGGAGGCCGGCAGCATTGTGGCCTACTTCGCGTTCCTGCCAAGTCCGGAGCCCACGTACGCCAGGATTTACGATGGCGAGTGGCTTGACGACGCGCAACCGTACCACGTCATCCACCGCATCGCAAGTTTCCCGGAGGCACACGGCATCTTCCAGGATATCATGGAGTTCTGCTTCGCGAGGGAGTGCAACATCCGCATCGACACGCACCGTGACAACCGCATCATGCAGCACAACATCCTGAAGCACGGGTTCACCTACTGCGGCATCATCCACCTGGCCAACGGCGACGAGCGTCTGGCGTATCAGAAAATCTTGCCAGTACATCAAAGCATTTAAGAATAACAATCATGCCCACCCTCACCATCCAACATAAACGACACTGGTACGAGCCGAGGCTGCCGCACGCGGTCTTCCTGAACGGCTATTATGCCGGCATGATGAAAGACGACCAACTGCAAGGCGAAATACCGCCGGGCAGCTACGCGCTGCGCGTGCAGTTCGGCGGACGCGTCCCGCTGGGCAAGAAAGGCAAAAGCATCGATCTGTCACTGTCCGCGACCGAGCAGGTGAACATCCCCCCGGCCGGCGAGACGGTGTGCGAGTTCCACGACCGCGAACGGCTGTGGAACATCCTTTTCGACATCGACCTCGTACTCTGGATCGTGTCGTGGTTCGTCACCATGCCGCCGCTCTACAAAATCCTCTCCGACGCCTTCTTCGTCATCTGGCTTGTGCGCCTGGTTATTATACGGAAACGGTATTACAAAATAACAACAATTGAGCTAACAAACAGTTCTACAACCTATTAGAACTCACTCTAAAACCTCAACAGTACGGTTCTTTCCTGATATCATCGCAAAAAATCACAAAAAGAAAATCAGAAAAGACGCACTCAAAATACAAATTCCCCTTGCCCTAATCCTTAATGATTTTGCTTGTTTCAACTCCATTGCTGGTGATCATTCGGAGTATGTAAGTTCCCGCACTATAGTCCGATAAGTCAATGGAAAATTCTTTTTCACCCACACTTTTTTGGAAAAGCATCCGCCCGAACAGGTCGAAAACTTGCACTTCCAACACGGGCTGC
>JBGUMF010000037.1:0-57846 GCA_045116675.1 Bacteroidales bacterium | reverse complement strand
GTGTCCAACCAGAAGTTCACGGTTGCCCGCTAATTTCAGGTAATTGCCAAATGTGAAAAATCCCGGAGCGAAAGCCCCGGGATTTTTTTTAGTACACTTTTCTGTCCTTGGGTGCCTTGAGAGTGAACATATCCTTGCCTGTGCTCTTCAGTACAAACAATCCCTTGCGGAAGGCGTATTTGTCGGAATCCCCGTCGTATTTGATGGCAGCCACCGCAGGATATACGGTGTAGTTGGCGAAGGGGTGGAATGCCGTTTTGAAATGCTCCATCTGCTCCAGGAAATAGTCCACATCCTCCACCTTGCAGGTGGTCTTCACCTCCACTACCACGGCCACGGTGGTGTTGCACAATATCACGTCCACTTCCATGGAACCATCTGGGAACTCGCCTTTGCGAGCCTCCTGGTAAACCTGCGTGATGCCAATGCCAAGGTCCTTGAACAGTTTCAGACAGGCCGGTTTCGCCAGCGCCTCAATCAGTTTTCCCCAGTTGGAGGTGTACATCTTGCTGAGCTGTTTCACATGTTTGGACAGTTCTTCGATTTCCCGTTCCGTTTTCCGCTGTTGTCGATCGGTCTCTTTCATCCGTAGTCCAGTCTCTTTCATCTGCTCTGTGGTTTCCCGTACGGAGGCTAACACTTCTTTCCAATCAATGTTGGCAATGTCTGTTGTTGTATTTTCCATCGTTGTATATTTATTATTTGTTAATTTTTGGCAAAAATAACAAATAATTTAATATAATCACCTTTGTTTTTGAAAATATTTTTAAAAAAGTAAATATTTACAAATAATAGTTAAATTTGAAAGATTGGAATGAAAAAGAGAACAAGCTAGGTGTGAATGTTTGTGACAACATCCACATATTTATAATGTAACAAGGAAAAAAGGATAATGCTATAGCATGATTCCGATTCCGGCCAGCAGGGCGAAGACAAACGACGATATCACCAGCATGGGCAGATACTTGTCCAACGCGCTGCCATGATTCCGCCACACGCCCGCCTCATGCACGATGAACAGCGGCAAGGTGAGCAGGTAAAGGAGATTCCACGGTGAAGCGTAGGTGAGCAGCGTGAAGGCCACCATGCACACCCACCCGCTCGCAATGAGCACGGTTTGGTAAATCTTGGCATTGCGCTCCCCGATTTTCAATGGGATCGTGACACGTGTCTCTGCATCCGACTCCATGTCGCGAATATTGTTGGTGTTGAGCACGCCCACGCTAAAGCAGCCGATACACACGGCCGGCAGTAGTACGGTCCAGGTGTCAAATGTGCCCGCAGCCACAAAATAACCGCCCATTACCGATACCAATCCGAAGAAGATGAACACGGAGATGTCGCCCAGTCCGCGGTACCCGTAGGGACGCTTGCCCAGTGTGTAGTGAGTGGCTGCCCAGATAGCGCATGCGCCGAGGATTAGCAGGATTATGGGTTTTAGCGCAAGCAACGTGCCGAACGTCACCCCAATCATCGCGGCCCCGAAAAGGCAGCAGAGGAAGACAAACAGGACGATGAGTCGCTTGAAGTCCTCCACGCTGATTTTGCCCTCGGCCAGACTGTAGAGCGGCCCCTCGCGCTGTCCGCCGTCGGTGCCGCTGAGGTAGTCTCCCAGCTCATTGGAGAGGTTCGACAGAATCTGCAGGCACACTGTGGTGAGTAGAATCAGGATGATGACCAGCGGCGACACGCTATGGTTGGCGCAGGCTAGGAATATGCCCAGCACCACGCCCGCCAAGGACAGGGGCAATGTGCGTAGGCGCATGGAATGGATGATGGGACGGATTTTCATATTGGATAAAAATTGTAGAGACGCGATCATCGCGTCTCTACAGATTGTTTATTATTGATTGTCAGTGGGTTACAATGTTGGTCCGAACGGAATCAGGGCGCGGCCTTGTTCGGTGTCGCTGAAATTCTCGAAATTCTTGATGAACGAGGCGGCCAGTTGTTTGGCGTTCTCGGCATAGGCAGCCTTGTCGGCCCAGCTGTTCTCGGGGTTCAGGATGCTGTCGTCCACGCCGTTCACATGTTTGGGAATGTAGAGGTTGAACGGCTTCACGATCTCTGTCTCGCAGTTTAGCAGGTCGCCGTTGAGGATGGCGGTGATGATGGCGCGCGTGGCTTTGAGGCTGATGCGCTCGCCCACGCCGTAGCCGCCGCCCGTCCAGCCGGTGTTCACCAGGTAAGCCGTAGCGTTATGCTGGTCGAGTTTCTTGGCCAGCTCCTCGGCATATTTCGTGGGGTGCAGCAGCAGGAACGCCGCGCCGAAGCAGGATGAGAAGGTGGGTTGCGGGGTCACGATGCCGCGTTCGGTGCCGGCCAGCTTGGCGGTGTAGCCGCTGAGGTAGTAGTACATCGTCTGCTCGCGGTTGAGGACGGCCACCGGAGGCAGCACGCCGAAGGCGTCAGCCGACAGGAAGATGATCTTGCTGGGGTGCGTGCCGCGTGACACGGGTTTCACGATGTTCTGGATATGGTAGATGGGGTAGGATACGCGTGTGTTCTCGGTCTTGGCGGCAGAGTCGAAGTCGATGTTGCCTTCGGCATCCACCACGAGGTTCTCGAGCAGAGCGTCACGCTTGATGGCATGGAAGATATCAGGCTCCTTGGCTTCGCTGAGGTTGATGCACTTGGCGTAGCAGCCACCCTCGAAGTTAAACACGCCGTTGTCGTCCCAGCCGTGCTCGTCGTCGCCGATGAGGGCGCGGTTCGGGTCGGTGGAAAGGGTGGTCTTGCCGGTGCCGGAAAGGCCGAAGAAGATGGCGGTGTCGCCGTCCTTGCCTTGGTTGGCGGAGCAGTGCATGGCGGCCATGCCCTGCAGCGGCAGGAAGTAGTTCATCACGGAGAAGATACCCTTCTTCATCTCGCCACCGTACCAGGTGCCGCCGATGAGGGCCATGCGTTCGGTAAGATTGAAAGCCACATACACTTCGCTATGCAAGCCCATCTCTTTCCAGTCGGGGTTGGTGGTCTTGCCGGCGTTCAGCACCACGAAGTCGGGTTCGAAGGTCTTGAGTTCCTCGTCGGTGGGGCGGATGAACATATTCTTCACGAAATGGGCCTGCCAGGCCACCTCGGAGACGAAGCGTACTTTCATGCGGGAGTTCTCGTTCGCGCCGCAGAAGCCGTCCATCACATATACTTTCTTGCCTGTGAGCTGTTTTTGGGTGATGGTCTTCAGGTGTTCCCAGGTCTTGTGGTCGATGGGCTTGTTGTCGGAACCCTTTTTGTTGGGGTCGGCCCACCACACGTTGTTCTTGGTGTTCTCGTCCATGACGATGTATTTGTCTTTGGGCGAGCGTCCGGTGAAGATGCCGGTATCCACGGAGAGGGCACCGGATTTGGTCTTATAGGCCTTCTCGTAACCCGTGAGGGCGGGATTGGTTTCATGCTCATACAGCTCGTCGTAGGACAGGTTGTGATAGATTTCCACGGGGTCGAGGACACCCAGCTCTTTTAATTGCTCTTTCAAGTCTTTCATGTTATGGTGTATTTTATGATTTTATAATAATAATCGGTTGTTTTACAGTAGGATGTGGTATTGGATATCATAGGTTTCCAGAGGTGTGCCCGTGGCATCCAACGGAGGTGCAAAAGTACAAAAAAAGCGGGGATATTTCAATGGGCGATTTTTGGTTGGGCTATTGGCGGACTACCGGGTTTTCAACTAAAAGGAAAGAAGTGTCAGGATGAATTGTTTTTCAAATCCAATCCTGAATTGAATTTATTTTAGAAGATTTATATAAAATGAAAGTCTGATTAGAAAGACGATAGTGAAAAGATGTAATCAAAGTCCCTCCTCCAGCGGTTTTACCAGCCGGTCGATGTCGCCGGCCCCGATGGTGAGGAGTACGTCCGGACGGTGCTCTTGCAGATAAGGGACCAGCTCCTCTTTTTGCAATACGGTCTTGTGCGGGTGGTCGATGAGGGAGAGCAGGTAGTCGGAGGTGATGCCGGGGATGGGTTTCTCGCGGGCGGGGTAGATGGGCAGCAGGATGACTTCGTCCAGCAGGGCCAGCACCTCGGCGAACTGGGGTGCAAAGTCGCGCGTGCGGCTGTATAGATGGGGCTGGAAGACGCCGCAGATGCGCTTGCCGGGATAGGCGCTGCGCACGGCGGTGATGAACGAGCGCATCTCCTCCGGATGATGGGCGTAGTCGTCGATGTAGATGAAGTCTTCGCGCTCAAGGATATAGTCGAAACGGCGCTTCACGCCGGCAAAGGTACGGATTTTCTCCATTATATGCTCCCGCGCCAGGCAGAGTCCCGCTTGCGCCTCTTCCGTGACGGCGGCGATGGCAGCCGTGGCGTTCAGCACGTTGTAACGTCCGTTGGCATGAAGCGTCAGGCTTTCGAACTCTCCAGTGGGGGTGTGCAGGTCGAAGGTGATGTTGTTGGGTGCGGTCCGCAGGTTGCTGGCGCGGTAGTCGGCACGGTCGCCCATGCCGTACACAATCTTGTGCGGGTGCGTGATCAGGTGCTCGATGCTCTCCTCCACCACAACGGTGCGTGCCTGGGAGGCGAACTGGCGGAAGGCGTCAATGAGCTGCTCGCGCGTGCCGTAGATGTCCAGATGGTCGGCATCCATGGAGGTGATCACGGCCACGGAGGGATGGAGTGTGAGGAACGAACGGTCGTATTCATCGGCTTCGGCCACCGCAATCTGCGGGTTCTGCCCCAAGACGAAATTGTCGCCGAAGTTCTTGGCGATGCCGCCGATGAATCCCGCGATGCTGACTTCCGGAGCCAACAGATGTGCCACCATGGAGGTGGTGGTCGTCTTCCCATGCGTGCCCGCGACCGCGATGGAAGGCATCCTCTCTGTGATATGCCCGAGCACCTGGGCGCGTTTGTACATGGGGGTGCCTGCTTGCACGAAGTACTGAAACTCGGCGTTGGTGCGCGGCACGGCAGGGGTATAGACCACAAAATCCACGTTTTCAGGGATGCGGGCGCAGTTGTCATCGAAGTGGATGACTGCCCCTTTCTCCATCAGCATGTCGGTGATGGGGGAGGGGGTGAGGTCGTAGCCATAGATGCTGTCTCCCTCGGCCAGGAAATACTGGGCCAGCGCGCTCATGCCGATGCCGCCGATGCCAAGGAAGTAGATACGATTATTTTTCATAGATGAGAAACACGGTTCTTCGGTTCTTGGCCCTGCCGGTGGCGGTGTTGTTGTCGGCGATGGGCTGGCTTTCACCGTAGCCCTTGTAGCGCAGTCGGCCGGCGGGTATGCCCTTGCTGATGACGTATTCATAGACGGATCGGGCACGCAGCTCCGACAGCTTCTGGTTGGCGTCGTCGGCACCGATGTTGTCGGTGTGCCCTTGGATTTCCACTTTCACGGTGGGGTTGTCCTTGAGAAATTCGATGAAGAGAGCGATCACCATCTTGGATTCGGCGGTGAGGGTGGCGGAGTTGGTCTCGTAGTAGATGTCGCGCAGGTCGCATACCTTGCCGGTCTCGATGGCTTTCACCTCGGCGTTTTTGGTGACCACGGGCTCGGTCATCTGCTCAGGGGTGATGAGATGGGAATCGTACGAGTGCCCCTCCTTCTTCACGGTGACGATAAGGGGTTGCGGGTTTTCCTGCTTCACTTCGGTGGCCACGGCGTATTGTCCCGTGTTGGCACTGACCACGCCGGTGGCGATGACCTTGGTGGAGGTGTCGCGGATCTCCACGGTGGCCCCTTCGAGGTCGCCGTCGTCGGCGGAGACCTCGCCCTTCACGATCATCATCACGTGCGGACGGGCCGCCTCATAGAGCTCGAACTCGTAAAAGTTCCAGTCGTCTTTCTGCATGGTCTTCTCCGTGATCTTCCGCGAACAGAAATAGCCCGTCTTGCCGTCCAGGCTGACGAAGAAGTTCACGTCGTCGCCCTCCGAGTTGATGGGGTAGCCGATATTGACCGGCTCCGACCAGCGGTTCTTTTCGTCCAGTTTGGAGAAGAAGATGTCCTGCCCGCCCATGCCGTCGTGGCCGTTGGAGGAGAAATAGAGCGTCTTGCTGTCCGTATGAAGGAATGGCGAACGTTCGTCCTGCTCGGTGTTGATAATGGGGCCCGCGTTGACGGGCTTTTTCCAGGTGCCGTCGCTGTTGCGCTGCGTGAACCAGATGTCGGAACCGCCGAACCCGCCGGGACGGTCGGAGGCGAAGAAGAGCACTTTCCCGTCCGAACTCAGCGAGGGCTGCGATTCCCACGAGTCGTTGCGGTTGATATTGGTTCCCAGGCTCTGGGGCTTTGTCCATTCTCCGTCAATCCACTCGGAGTAGTAGAGGTCGTAGTTGTTGTAGGTGGAGCTCTTGATGGTGACAGGCACCAGTTTGGCGAAGATGATGAGGTCGTTGGTGATGTTGATGGTGGGACTGCCTTCACCTTTGGAGTTGTTAAAGGGTTCCTCAAGGGGTTTGCCCGCGCCGAAACGCCCGCCTTTCTTCTTGCTGAAGCTGAAGAACTCTTTCAGCTTCGTCTCGCCATGGCCGAAGGGACTGTCGTCCATCACTTCCTGCCTGCGGGTGAAATAGAAGTAGTCGCCGTCGGGGGAGAGCGTGCCCAGATACTCGTCATGGGTGGTGGAGATGCCTTCCACGGGCTTGGGGTCGAACGGCACGGGGTGGTTGAGGATGTTGTTGAAGAAGTTGGCCCTGCGGATCAGCACTTTGGCCTCCTGCAGGAGCGTGTCCTTGCTGCCGGTGAAGGCGTCGGGGTTGTCCACCACCACCTGCGCGAACATGATAGCTTCTTCAAAGCGTTCGTTGAAATAGGCCAGCCGCGCCGCGTAGATGTTGTGATGGATTTTGAAATAGGGACAAACATCGTAAATCCGCTTGAACGCCGCCAGGGCCTTGTTCAGGTCCGACTTGTCTTTGGTGCGTGCCTGGTAGTGGTTGGCCTCAATGGGGAGATAAAGCCCCATGGCATAATAGTAGTTCACCTCCAGGTACTCAGGGTGCTCGTCCAGGATTTCATTGTACAGCTCGTAAGCCTCGTCCTTTTTGGCATGGGTGTGAAACTCGCGGGCCTTCTTGAAGATTTTCTCGCTGTTCTTGTCCATTTTCTGCTGGCACGGATCTTCCTCCTCCTGCGCGAATCCCGCACCGGCGAAAGCCATGACAGCTACGAAGAATAAGATGGACAATCGATTCATTGTTAGAGTGTTAGTGATCAGTAGTCAGTGATCAGTAATCAGTAATCAGTGATTGGCTGCTAACTGTTAACTATCAACTATTAATTATTAATTGTTAATTGTTAATTGCACTAATTCTCCGCCACCACCGTTTCCCCCGCCTCGATAATCTTCACGAAGTCGTCGGCTTTGAGGGAGGCGCCGCCGATGAGGCCGCCGTCCACATCTTGTTGGGAGAAGAGTTCGAGGGCGTTCTTGGCATTGCAGCTGCCGCCGTAGAGGATGTAGGTGTCCACCGCCATCTGGGTGCCGAACTTCTTTTCGATGAGGGAGCGGATGTAAGCGAGCATTTCCTGTGCCTGTGCGGGCGTGGCGGTCTCGCCGGTGCCGATGGCCCAGATGGGCTCGTAGGCGATCATCACGTTCTCCATCTGCTCGGGCGTGAGCGTGTAGAGGGTCTCCTCAATCTGCTGGCGCACCACGTCGAAGTGCTTGCCGGCCTTGCGCTCGTCCAGCGACTCGCCGCAGCACATCACCGGCACGATGTCGTTGGCCAGCAGTCGCAGCATCTTCTTGAGCACGATGGCGTTGGTCTCGCCGAAGTACTTGCGGCGCTCGGAGTGGCCGATGATGCAGAAGGAGACATCCATGCTCGCCAGCATCTCTGCGGAGACTTCGCCGGTGTAGGCTCCGTTCTCATACTCGCTGACGTTCTGCACGCCGGCGTAGAACTGGCTGTCGTCCTGGCTGGCATGGTCCGAGACCAGCTCGGCGTAAACCATCGGCGGACAAAGTACCACCTCGGTGGCAAGATTATAGTTCTCTAATTTTTCTTCGATGGTGCTGATTAAATCTTCGGCTTCCTCGAAGTCTTTGTTCATTTTCCAGTTTCCAATGACGATTTTCGGTTTCATAAGATATGTGTTTTAATAATTACGAATACAAATGCAACGGTTTGCCAAGGTGCAAATCGGCTGCAAATATACAAAAATATGCTATCTTTGCAGCCTGTTGTTTTTTTATAAAAACCCTCAGTTATGCGTTATCAACCACTATCTGCTTCTTTTTATGCCCGGAACCGCAAAAATGTGGTGGGCGAAATGGAACCCCAGTCCCTGGCCGTGCTGGTTTCCCACGATGAATATCCCCGTTGCGGCGACACCACGCACCCTTTCCGCCAGAACTCCAACTTGCTCTATCTCTGCGGTATTGACCAGGAGGATACCTTTCTGACCCTCTCGCCGTGGCATCCCAATCCAGAGTATCGGGAGATTCTGTTTATTAAAAATCCCTCTCCCGAAAAAATCATCTGGTTCGGGCACCGTCTTTCCAAACAGCAGGCTTCGGAAATCTCCGGCATCAAGACAGTGATGTTTGTGGAAGAGTTTGAGGGTGTCCTGAATGACCTGATGACGCACGCACGCCACGTCTATCTGCACATCCCGGAAGATCCCCGCATGAAGCCCGACTTCCCCACGCGCGAGATACGTTTCGCCAAGCAGCTGCGCAACGACTACCCGCTGCACGACTACCGCCGTCTGGCCCCGATTCTCTATCCGCTGCGCGCTACCAAGTCGCCCGAGGAGTTGGAAACGCTTCGGAAAGCCTGCAAGATCACGCGGGCCATGTTCGAGCGCGCGTTGAAGGTGGTGGAACCCGGACGCTATGAGTATGAGGTGGAGGCGGAGATGACGTGCGAACTGCTGCGCCACGGGGCCACCACCCACTCGTTTGCCCCCATCGTGGCTTCCGGTGCCGACACGTGCATCCTCCATTATATCAAGAATGACAAACAGATGCAGGACGGCGACCTGCTGCTCATGGACTTCGGGGCTGAGTACGCCAATTATGCCGGCGACTGCTCCCGCACGGTGCCCGTGAACGGCAAGTTTACACCCCGCCAACGACAAGTGTATGAGGCTGTTCTGTCCATCTACAAGGAAACGATTCCGAAATTCAAACCCGGCATGACCATCCATAAGATCAATGATTTTGTTTTCAAAAGGATGGACGAGGAGTTGATAAAATTGGGTCTCTATACCGAGCGTGACGTGGCCCTGCAAGATCCGGCCAAGCCCTGTTTCAAGAAATATTATATGCACAACACCAGCCACTTCATCGGGTTGGATGTGCATGATGTGGGCCAGCGCGACTGGGTGTTCCAACCCGGCCATGTGCTGAGTTGCGAGCCCGGTATCTACATCGCCGAAGAGGGCATAGGTGTGCGCATCGAGACCGACGTCGTCGTGGCCGAAAACCCCATCGACCTGTTCGCAGGCACCCCAGTGGAAGTGGATGAAATTGAAAGGGAAATGATGAAGTAGAACTTTGAACATTGAACTAGGACGATGAACCTTATCATCCCCTCACTCTAAACTATTAATTATTAATTATTAATTGTAAATTGTAAATGTCCCTCCTTCCGCAAATATTATCCTGTCGCAGCCTTTCCATTGTCGGGATGGCCAAGAACACCGGCAAAACGGTCTGTCTGAACTATATTCTGGACCAGTTGCGCCGGACGGACAAGGTGATTGCGGTGACGTCCATCGGGTTGGACGGGGAGAAGACCGACCAGGTGACGCAGACAGAGAAGCCGGAGGTGACCTTGGCGGCGGGCACCTATTTTGTCACGTCGGAGTACCACTACCGCCAGCGGCAGCTGCTCTCCGAGATTTGTGCGCTATCCTCGGAAACCACTGCGTTGGGGCGGTTGGTGACGGCCCGCGTGCTCCAGGAGGGCAAGGTCATCTTGACGGGCCCGTCGTCCACGGGACGCATCCGCGAACTGATCCGGGATATGCGCGAGCGGGAGGTGGATCTCACAATCATCGACGGGGCGCTCTCACGTAAAAGTCCGGCGTCGCCCTCTGTTACCGACGGCCTGATCCTGACTACCGGTGCGGCCATCGCCCCGGATTTGAATACGGTGGTGTCGAAAACCCGCTTTGTCTATAAACTGATTGGTCTGCCGGAATATGACACCCCTCTGCGGGATGAGTTGCTGCTGGCCGAGCCGGGTATTTTTACGATAGGGGAGAACGAAGCCCATCGCCTGCCCGTAGCATCTCCGTTGTTGTTCGCCAAGTGCAAGGAACAGCTTTTTTCAAAGGGCAACACGCTGTTTGTCAGCGGCATTGTGACGGATGCCATCTTGGATTATCTGCGTATGCAGCCGAATGTGAAGGATGTGATTGTGGTGGTGAAGGATTTTACGAAAATATTTGTCACGCCGTTTGTCCTACAGGGCTTTTTGCAGAAAGGCGGTCAGCTGATGGTGCTGAAAGCCCCGAATCTGCTGGCGATGTGCGTGAATCCCGTGTCACCCACGGGCTTCAAGGTAGAGTCGCGACAGTTGCGCGAGGCATTGCAGGCAGTGGTGAAGGTGCCCGTTTACGATGTGATGCAAATAGAGGACGGCGCGCTTACTTCTCCGGAACCCGGAATTTGACAGGCTGGCTGACGTATTTGCCATGGCGGGTGGTCGCCACGAAATGGCACACACCGATATCCCCCGGCTCCAGATCCCGAATTTTTACGGAAAAATCATCCCCTTTCCGGCGGGTGGCGTCCACGACGTATCGCTGTGGATGCTTTTGGGTGTTGTAGGCGAACTGCGCATACTTGATTTTCTCTTTGTCCGAATGTGCCGTGCCATGGAAGGTGATAGTGGAATGGTAGCCCGACAGCAGGCTGCGGTTGGGGTCGATGACGATTTCGCTGAATCCGAGGATGAGCCCCTCCTCCGAAAGAGTGTCGGGCGTACAAATGAGGCTCACAACCGGCTTTGCGGGTGTTTTGCTCTGGTGGTAGTACCAGCCGATCCCGATGAGGATGACGACCAGTATCGTTCCGCCGATATTCCACCAACGGGATTTCGGTTTCGTTTCTGACGTGACGTGCGCGAGCTCGGTGGACATGACGATAGCGGTTTAATAGGAAGCCTGACCGTTCAGCACAAGGCGCCAGTGGTTATGGTTCTCGTCATCGTATTCGAAAATCAGCTCTTTCTTCGTGAGTTTCATTACTTTGGCGACGTATTCGTAATGGTGCCCCAGGATGGTGAAATCGAGTGCCAGCTGGGTGTTCTTATCCTGCAGGACCCATGTACTGAACGTGGACTCACGGACCTGCCCGTTGTAGTAGAGCATGACGGTCAGGATATGGTCGGCATACATGTCATAATAGACTCCTGGGCGGTTGGCCTGAAGGTCGGCCTCCTCAATGGTCTCACCGTTTAGATAGACGTGCACCACCTTCCAAGCGTTGACGATCCGGTACTCGGGACTGATCTTGGTGCTTTCCGGATAACAGGAGGTGCAACACATGGCCACGAAGCCTAACAGAATGGCGAATAGGATTTTTCGGGGTTTCATTTATTTTTTTCAGTAAAACAGGTTAAACATTCCTGTTTGTGGACAGGATGAATTGAATTTGCAAAAGTAGTGATTTTTTCATGACAAGAAAATGATTTGCTTTTTCCAAAACGAAATTCATAGAATATCAGGATTTTACAAATTCGTAGGCTCAATTCCCGCTCACATATCCTTCTATAGTCATATCAAATTTAACAATTAATTGTTAAAATATAATTATTTATTAAATATATGGAAATATTTTGTATTTTTGCAGCCGAATAAAATATTGTAATATGATGGAGGGAAGGAGAAAGGTTGGTTATAAAATTACAATCCAGGTTCTGTCGCTTTGGCTGATGTTGGTAGGAGAGCTGCAGGGCTCGCGGGCGCAGATGGAAATACGGACATTCTTTTTGTTGAATTCTGCTGCCGACATTCCGGCGGCAAACTGCATGATAAACTCATCGTACTTCTCGTTAGAGGTAAGTAACGATTTCTGTACTAATGAGATGACAAACTCTGTATTGCGTGGCACATACACGCGCAAGGGACATAATCTGTTGCTTTCTCTTTCGCATTACGGCTACCACGCGTTCGGGGAGATGACAATGCAGACGGGCTACGGGAGACGCTTTGGCGGGCGTGTAGCGGTCTCATTCCAAGGGACTTATATCATGCAACACGCCCGCCACTACACTTGCCAGCATTCTGTCACCTTTGCGCTTTCGTTTTACTATGCCATTACGGAAAAGCTGAACCTCGGGGTGGCCGTGTTCAATCCGGCGGCGCTGAAATACGGCATTGTGGGGCGCGAAACCATTCCTATCCGCTTCTACGCGCAAATAGGCTATCTTCCCGACCGCCGTGTGGCTGGCAGCCTGTTCTGCGAAAAAGAGTTGCCTGGGAAGTTCAACGCCGGCATCCGGCTGCTGTATCATCCGATAACGTATCTGTTTTTAGATACCCGATGCGGACTCAACAGCTTGACAATCAGTATTAATGTGCCTTGGAAAAAACTTCTCTTCGGATGTTCTGCCCAATGGCATTACAGGGTGGGATTCTCACCCGCCTGCCAAATCAGTTACATATTCTAATCCCCTAAACCATGACCACACATCCTTTTTCTTCCATTCTACATTCTCAGAAGATATACAGGCTTCTCTATATTTTTGTTTTATATGTTTTAATATGTAGTCCGGCTCTATTGAGGGCGCAAACGGACAGCCTATATTCCATGGATAATCTGCTGGATGAGCTGGAAAATCTGTTGGACCAAAGTGAGGGGAATGATTACGATTATACGGAGGAGTTGCAGGAACAAATGGAGAATTTGGCTTGCAATAAACATAGTATCAATGATTTGCCGTACGAATATGCCATCACAAACCTTAGAATGACACCATACCAGTATTACCAGCTGCAACTCTATATCGAACAGTACGGTCCACTCGTCACGCTGTACGAGATTGCCGCCATACCGGGTTTTTGTGAAGAGGATATGGAGCGGCTGCGGCATCTGCTGACGGTGTCCGGCCAGGAGAATACGAAATTCCAATGGCGTGATCTCCTTCGGAAAAGTCGCCACAACCTCTGGTTCCGATATGGTCGGGTGCTGGAGAGACAGGCAGGGTACGACACTGCGCGCTCCACGCATTACGCGGGCACGCCCGGGCACGTCTGCTTTCGCTACACGTGGAACATGAACGATCACATCATTTTGAAATTAGCGGGTGAAAAAGATCCCGGCGAGCAGTTTTTCAGAGGGAAGCAATCGTACGGATTCGATTTTTATGCCGGCTCTCTCTGTTTAAAAAACATAGGGCTTATCAAGGAGGCGGTGGTCGGTGACTACCGGCTCAATTACGGGCAGGGATTGGCCTTGGGAGGCTCCTTGCTTTCAGGGCGGGGTGGCGAACCTGATGCTCTGCGCCGTTTCGGAACCAGCATCCGGGCGGTGGCACCCTGCAATGAAGGAGACTTCCTGCGCGGGTTCGCTACCCGCATCGGTAATCACCAGTGGAAGGGTACGCTCTTCGGCGGACGTTCTTTCGGAACGTTGGAAAACCACTTTGGAGCCGACCTCTCCTGGCAGCGTGCACTCTTCCGAATCGGACTTCGGCTGGTATGCCACACCCTCACCGACACTACACAGGAGGGCTTGTCGCATCAAATCACCTCGTCGTTTCTTCCAAATGGATTTAATGTTTCTGTTGATTATCAAGCTCTTATAAAACATTTTATCCTTTTCGGGGAGGTGGGGGTTGACCAAACGGGGCAGGTGGGTGTGTTGCAGGGGGCCATCTATTCCATGACACCCACGACCAAGGCAGGTGTGCTGGTACGCCACTACGACCGTGATTTCAAGGCTCCGCTGGGCAACGCTTTCGGAGCCGCCAGCACCAACCGGGGCGAGAGTGGTGTCTATCTTACACTTCAGCAAATCTTCAGCCGGCGGTTAACCTCAAACGCCTATTTTGACTACTATCATCTGACCACTCCTTCCTTTCGCTGTGACGCTCCCGTAGCGTGTCTGGCTTTGGGAACTTCCGCCAATTGCCAATTCTCGCGCAATAGTCAGCTTGATGTTCGTTATACATTAGCAAAAAAATCCGAAAACCGGACAAATACGCATTATCGGCTTATCAATAGATATAACAGGCATAAGTTGAGGCTGTTATGGACAAATGCGCCGCATCCGAACGTTCGCCTGAAAACCGGAATAGAAGGCTGTTTCAACCATTATCCCCGTAGTCATCTAACATATTGCGGAGTACTTGTGTATCAGGATTTTTCCTGGAGTATAAATAATCCCGATATCAGTCTGCGGTTGCGGATGGCCTTTTTTGACACGGACCGGTACGACGATCGTCTGTATGCTTACGAAGATGATGTTTACTATGCTTTTACCGTCGGAAGCTATTATTACAAAGGGATTAGAGGATATGTTGTGCTACGTTACAAATATAAATGGCTAAGCGTTTGGCTTCGCGTATCGCGAACCGAATATCTGGACCGTAAGGTCATCAGTAGTGGCATGAATCAGATTGACAAGCCGCACAAATCCGAAGTGAAGGCTCAACTTATGTTCAGTCTGTAACAGATTCTTCATTCATCCTGTCACAAAGGAACTTTATTTTCAACAAGTCCAGCGAAAAAAGAGATGATTTCTTCAGAACTGAATGTCGTAACGGTTTTTCAGTGACATTCAATAAGTTGTGTACCAATGCAAGCAGATGATAGTGTTTGCATTTGGCATAGGTTCGCATCAGTCGGCTGTTTTGGATGAAGCTGTCCGGCAGTTTGTGACTCCGGTAAAGGTGCACCAGATTGTTGATTGACGTTTCCACCTTCTTCAGAAAGACATCGTTCGCATCGATGCCGTCGTGATAGAGCTCATTGTCAATATGTTCCAGCGGAATATTGGCCAATTGCAATTGGATGCCGAAGAGTGTGTCCTCAAAACCATACGAGGAGATGGACTCATCGAATCGGCAAATCTGGAACAGATTCTTGGTTGTGAGCATGTTAAACGGTGTAAAGGCGGCGTAAGGTTTCATGTTGCGGCGGGCAGCGGTGCGCACCTCACGGCGCACGCCATATTTCCACCGCAAACGATGGTCGTCTTCCGGCACCTGTTCGCGGTAGGCCAGTCCGCCCGACACCACGAATGGTTTGCTCTCCGCCGAATGGCTGCGGATGCACTGCAGATAGTGGGAGATGTAGTCCGGTTTCTTCACATTCGCATCGCAATCCATGAAGAGCAGATAGGGATAGCGTGCGGTGTCGGCCAGATGATTGCGGACCTTGGAGCGGCCGTGATTCTCCTCGTTAGTCATCAACGTGACTTCCGGCTCGTGGGCAACATCCTCATAGAAGCGATGATATGCGGCGTCAGAGGCATCATCCTCCACCAGCACCTCGAACGTAAGGCCCAGCTGGCGGCATTGGCGCAGCAGGTCGCGCACCAGATGACGCAAGTCCACGTTATAGGCCGGAATCAGGATGGAGAGCATCAGACAACAGTATCAATCAGCTTCCCGTCCTCCACGCAGATAGTGCGGGTCGGAAACTTGTCGATCATCGGGAAATTGTGGGTGGCCATAATGACCGTGGTGCCTGTCTTGTTGATGGTATGGAAAAGCTGGAAGATCTCTTCGGCGGTGATGGGGTCGAGGTTGCCCGTAGGCTCGTCGGCGAGGATCACGTCCGGGTTGTTGAGCAGGGCCCGGGCGATGCACACGCGCTGCTGCTCGCCGCCTGACAATTGGTAAGGCAGCTTGAAATCCTTCGTGGAGAGGCCCACCATGGAGAGCACCTCCTCGCAGCGGTTCAGCATGGCGTTGCGGTCTTTCCAACGGGTGGCCCGCAGCACGAACATCAGGTTCTCAATCACCGTCTTGTCGTTCAGCAGCTGGTAGTCCTGAAACACCACGCCAAGCTTCTTGCGCAGTTCCGGTATGCGCTTCGGCTTCATCGTCAGCAGGTCGAAGCCGATGATTTCGGCTTTTTCTCCTTTGGGTTTGATTTCCGAAATCAGCGTTTTGAGGATGGATGATTTGCCGCTGCCCGTCTTGCCGATCAGATAGACGAACTCGCCCTGTTTCACCGTAAAGGATATTTTCGGCAGAATCAGGATTTTCTTCTGGTAGATGTCCACATTCTGGAACGACACCACGGTAGGGGGTTCCGAGATGATAGGACCATCGCTTTTCGGCTGGTCAGTCTGTGCCGGCATCTCGTTCGTGTCGGCCTGCGGTTGTTCTACGGTTTCAGGGATTACGGGTTCCTGGTCCGGATTAGGCATCGATGTTTGCATAAGTGGCATTTTGTTCAATAAATTCACGACGTGGCGGCACCTCATCGCCCATCAGCATGGAGAAGACGTGGTCGGCTTCGAGGGCATTTTCGATGGTTACCTGGCGGAGGGTGCGGAACTGCGGATCCATGGTGGTGCTCCAGAGCTGCTCCTCGTTCATCTCACCAAGACCTTTGTAGCGTTGTACGTGTACCTTGGCCTCCTCCTTGTCGCCGGCGGCCTCGGCGGTGAAGCGTGTGCGCTCCTCTTCCGTCCAGGCGTACTTCTGGTATTTGCCCTTCTTGATCAAATAGAGCGGCGGCGTGGCGATATAAACATGGCCCTGCTCGATGAGTTCGCGCATGTAGCGGAAGAAGAAGGTCAGGATCAGGGCGGCGATATGGCTGCCGTCCACATCGGCATCGGTCATGATGATCACCTTGTGGTAACGCAACTTGGAGATGTTGAGGGCTTTGCTGTCCTCTTCCGTGCCGATGGTAACGCCCAGTGCGGTGTAGATGTTCTTGATTTCCTCGCTTTCGAAGATGCGGTGCTGCATGGCCTTCTCCACGTTGAGGATCTTGCCTCGCAACGGCAGGATGGCCTGGTAGTGCGCATCGCGGCCCTGCTTGGCCGTGCCGCCTGCGGAGTCACCCTCCACGAGGAAGAGCTCGCACTTGGAGGCGTCCTTGGAGGAGCAGTCGGAGAGCTTGCCGGGCAGGCCGGAGCCGCCGAAGGCGGTCTTGCGCTGCACCATCTCGCGGGCCTTTCGTGCGGCGTGGCGCGCCTGCGCGGCAAGCACCACTTTATCCACAATTTCCTTCGCATCTTTCGGGTTCTCTTCCAGATAGTTGGTCAGCATCTCGCCCACCATCTGGTTCACGATGCCGGCCACCTCGCTGTTGCCCAGCTTGGTCTTTGTTTGTCCCTCGAATTGCGGTTCCGCCACCTTCACGGAGATGATGGCCGTGAGACCTTCGCGGAAGTCGTCGCCGGAGATCTCCACGCGCTCCTTACCCTTGCTGAGCTTGTCCAGCATGTTGTTGTCGTCGGCATACTTTTTCAGCGTGCGCGTCAGGGCGGAGCGGAAACCCGTAAGGTGGGTACCACCCTCTATGGTGTTGATGTTGTTGACGTAAGAATGGATGTTCTCGGTGAAGGAGTCGTTGTACTGCATGGCCACCTCCACCGGCACGCCCTGGCGTTCGCCCTCGATGTAGATGGGCTTGGACGTGATCTTGGTGCGCCCTTCATCCAGATACATGATGAAGTCGCGCAGACCGTTTTCGGAATAGAACTCGTGCTTCGGGTGTTCGCCCTTGTCGTTGGTCTTGCGCAAATCCTCGATGGAGAGGTGGATACCCTTGTTGAGGTAGGCCAGCTCTTTGAGACGGTCGGAGAGGCGTTCAAAGTCGTAAGTCGTCACGTAGAAGATCGTCTCGTCGGGGGTGAAGGTGATCTTGGTGCCGCGGTAATCGCTCTCGCCCACCACTTTCACCGGGTACAGGGGCTTGCCGTAGGCATACTCCTGCATGAAATGCTTGCCTTCGCGGAACACCTCGGCGACCATGTGCTTGGACAGGGCGTTCACGCAGGAGACACCCACGCCGTGCAGACCGCCGGACACCTTGTAGGAGTCCTTGTTGAACTTGCCGCCCGCGTGGAGCACGGTCATCACGACCTCCAAGGCGGAGCGATGCTCCTTCTCGTGCATGTCGGTGGGGATGCCGCGCCCGTTGTCCAGGACGCAGATGGAGTTGTCTTCCAGGATGGTGACTTCGATATTGTTGCAGTAGCCAGCCAGGGCCTCATCGATGGAGTTGTCCACCACCTCGTTCACCAAATGGTGCAATCCGCGGTCGCTGACATCACCGATGTACATGGCGGGACGTTTCCGGACGGCTTCCAGGCCTTCCAGAACCTGAATATTACTGGCGCTATAGGTTTCTTCCGTAGGAATAGTGTTTTCTATCTCACTCATTTTCAATCACTTTTATTAATTCTATAAAACGAGCAAAGATACAAAAAAAAACGGTAGCCCGCAACGTTTTTCCAACAAAAAACACGCATTTCGGGACACCGTTTTCAGGGTGGAAAAAGGCACATCCGGCAGGTCCGGAATTGTCATTTCCGCCTTGTGTAGAGGGTGGTTTTAGGCATGGAGCCTGCGGTCCATTTCCTGGGCCAGATAGGAGGCCACGTCATCGGCGTAGGTGTTCATGCCGAAGCCGGCGTCGAAGCCGAGTTCCTGGGCCAGCTCGTGCGTGATGCGCGGGCCGCCGGCGCAGACGATTAGCTTGTCGCGCAGGCCTTCGGCCTCCAGCATTTCGATGAGCTCGGTCATGTTCTTGATGTGTACATCCTTCTGCGTCACGGTCTGCGACACCAGCAGGGCGTCGGCGTGCATCTCGACAGCCTTGGCGATGAACTCCTCGTTGGGCACTTGGCTGCCCATGTTCAGGGCGTCGAACATGTCGTAACGCTCAATGCCATAGTGGCCGGCGTAGCCCTTCATGTTCATGATGGCGTCAATGCCCACCGTGTGTGCGTCGGTGCCGGTGCTGGCACCCACCACCACAATCTTGCGCCCGATATGCTCGCGGATGAACTGGTCGGTTTCCTGCATGGACCATACCGTGGACTCCACCTTGGGCACATGGATGGTGGTGTAATCCACCGTGTGGGTGGTGGAACCATAGCAGTTCACGAAGGTGAAACCGTTGGTGAGTTCTTTATAGTAAACCACTTGTGGGTTGTCAAAGCCCATCTTTTTCAGCAGCTGTTTGGCTGCCTCCACCGCCTCGTCGCCGCAGGGTACGGGTAGCGTGAAGCTCAGTTGCGTCTTGCCGTCGTTCATTGTGTCGCCGTATGGCTTCACCCGGGTTAAATCTAAAGTCTGATCAAAATCCTTTTGATCCATCGAATACAAACCGCCACTCATTTCTTTGTTGTTTTAGGAGATGATTGTTTTATATCTTTTATTTTAAAACTGCAAAAATACGAAATATTCTTATGTATTGAGGAAAAATGACGCCTTACGCATTCGCCGTACCCACGAAATAGTCCTCCTTGTTCTCGAAGAGCACGTTGAAGGAGGTCATGCTGCCGTAGATGCGGGAGATGTACTGCTGCAGGTTAACTTTCTCCTCGTCGGACAGCGAGCTGCTGCTGTTGATATTCTGCTCGAGCACGCGCAGACGGTCGCGCATCATCACGATCTTGTGGAAGAAGGTCTCGATGGGCATGTCCTTGGGCTTGAGCTCCTTGTTGGCGGGCTGGAGCGTCATGGTTCCGCCCTGCCACTTCTTGCCGAGTTCCACCTTGTGCTCGATGCCGTTGTATTTGGTGAGCAGATGGGTGAGCACTCGCTCAAACTCCTTGAGATTGAGTTTGGGCTGGTTGTCATCGGCCGTTTCCACGGGCTCAACGACTTCTAACTGCACGCTCATCTTCGAGAATTCCACCTCGCCGCCCCGCACAAAGATGACCTTGTACGTCAACGCACCGTTCATGCTGATGATGCCTTCGCCATATTTCTCGTGGGCGACACGGGTTCCTACCGGGAGATTGTCTTTATCCATAATCAATTGATGTTATTTCTGTTCTTGTTTCTCTTTTTGTTTCTCTTCTTCTTTCTTTTCAGTTTGTTTCACCGCCTCATCCAGGGTGATGCGTTGGCCGGTGGCCACATCGATGAGGACGTATTTGGTGCTGCCCATGCCCAGTTTCTCGGCATAATGCAACTGTTCCATGCCGCTGACGTGGTTTACTTTCTCAAACACATGTTCGCAGCCGTAGGCTTTGGAAGTCAGATCCTGGCAGGCCTGGTCGATGGCTACAATGTCGGTGGAAGCCACCGCGCCGATGTCGCGCATGAAGGGCTTGGGAGCCTTGGCGGAGCAGTCGCAGGTGGTGGAGATGTTGGCCATCACGTTGATGAAGACCATCGGACGACGGTCGGCCAGCACCTTGGTGTACTCCACGAGCTTGTCGAGGAAGCGGGTCTCGTCGTAGCCGCTGTTGTCGGGCGAGAAGAGTTTGAGGGGACACTCCGCGATGCACTTGGCACAACCGATGCACTTGGTGGTATCGATGACGGGACCATGGTTATCCACGGAGATGGCCACGGCCGGGCACTGGCTGGCGCAACGGTTGCACTGGAAGCACTTTTCGGGCGTGTTCACCTTGGGGTAGTTGTTGGCGTGGATGGCCATCTTGCCGCCCGGGGAAGCCATACCCATACCCACATTCTTGATGGCCCCGCCGAAACCGGAGGATCCATGTCCTTTGAAATGGGAATAGATGATGTAGAAATCGTAATTCTCGAAATGGTCGCCGGTGCGCACCGTCTTGCAGAATTGGAAATTCGTGTCACCCGGATATATGATCTCGTTATCCGCATCCAAAATGTCGATGGGGGCGAAGGTGAAGCCGTGCTCTTCCGCCAGCGCGATATGGGATTTGGTGAAACGGCGGTCGCTGACATACAACACATTGGTTTCGACAAAGGTGGGATGCACCTTGTCCACCAGCGGGTGTAGCAACTCCGGGTTGAGGAAATTCTGGTTGCCGCGTTCCCCGAAATGCACCTTCAGACCGATGTTCTTATAATTGGAAACATCCACTCCCATAGCCTCGTAAAGCCTCAGGATATTCTCCGGGGTTATCTCGCTGCAAAAATAGACGATAGATTCCTTAGGCTCGGTGGCTTCCGTCGTCGGGCGCTTGTGCTGGGCCATCAGGCTGCTCACCAACAGGAGCAAACCCATGACCAAAAACGTCTTTTTCATTTTTAAATTCTTAATTATAAACTACGTGATGATTGGTTCTATTTTCTGTTTTTCATCAATTCAATGAAGGGGTTGAAATAATGCTCGCCCTTGGTGACCACGCCGGCGAGTCCCTTTCCGCCGTTCATCGGACGCTTCACGTCGCCGAAGATACCCTTCTCCAATGCGGAGAACAGTCCTTCTTCCACAATCTGCTGCAGCAACTCGATGGCATTGTTGAGCACTGTTTTGGCGCGTTCGCGGCAGATGCCTCCCTCGCGGAACTCCATCTCCTCGCCGATGCTCCGCATGTCGTTGAAGATGTAGCGAGCATTCTCGATGGAGAGGTATCGGTCGCTCATGAAGGGGGTGTGGATAGCCTCGGTGGGCATACCGAGCAGCTGGATGCCCTGGTGGGTCCAGATGCCGATCATGTTGAACAGGGCGTCCTGGATGTGGCCGCGGAAGATGTTGCCGGTCATGAATTTCGTGGGCGGCATGTATTTGAGGGTGGCCTTCGGGAATATCTCGCGGGTCATCTGCGCCTGTGCGAGTTCGAGGAGGAAGCCGTTTTCGAGCATCGGGTCCATCTCGAAAGCGTGTCCGAGGCCCATCTGCTCTTCCGGCAGGGCAGCCAAGAGGGCTAACTGCTCGTTGATGAGGTCGGAGGCGAGCACCGTATGGGCGGCCTCCACGGCATCGGCGGTGGTGAGATAGTTGTCCTCGCCGGTGTTGATGATGACGCCGGCATAGCCGTTGATGACGCGGGAGAAGTACTGGTCGATGAGGGTGCGCTGCGGGTTGATGTCGCGGAAGAGGATGCCGTAGAGGGCGTCGTTGAGCATCACGTCGAGGCGCTCGAGGGCACCCATGGCGGCGATTTCAGGCATGCAGAGCCCCGAGCAGTAGTTGCAGAGGCGGATGTAGCGGCCCACCTCTTCGCCCACCTCATCGAGGGCCTTACGCATGATGCGGAAGTTCTCCTGTGTGGCAAACGTGCCGCCGAAGCCCTCGGTGGTCGCGCCGTAGGGCACGTAGTCGAGGAGGCTCTGGCCTGTGGTACGGATCACGGCGATGATGTCGGCACCCTGGCGCGCGCCGGCCTGCGCCTGCACCACATCCTCGTAGATGTTGCCGGTGGCCACGATGATGTAGAGGTACGGCTTCGGGCCTTCGCCGATGGTATTCAAATACTCGTTACGCTTGGCCACGTTGCCCTTGATGCGGGTCAGACAGGCCTCCACGAAAGGATTCACGGCCGCCTGTATCTTGTCTATCGTATTCAGTTTCAATGTGGTGATATCCCAGTTCTCGGCGGCTATCTTTTCGGCAATGTCCTGCGGGGCCATACCCGTTTCCAGAATGGCGTTACCGATGAAATAGAGAACGCCCTGGTTCAGCACGCCCTTCTCCAGAATGGCGTCCACCACGCGATTGGGAAGGGGCACACCGTTTTCATCCACACCGTCGATGCCGATCAGACGGCACAAGGTGCGCTCCACCGTGACGGTGGTGTAGGCATCCACAAATTCCTGAACCTGGTTGGCAATGTTCTTTGCTAATTGTTTGGCCGCATCTACCTGTGCGAAATCCAATCCGAGTTTACTTTTTCTCATATAATGGGTTTGTAGGGTTTGTAATGTTTATAACGTTTATAATGTTCGTAAGGTTCGTAAGGTTAAAGTGGGAAAGTATAAAAGTTAGGAAGTTAGGAAATAAAAAGGTTCATAGTCATTGTTCAAAGTTCATTGTTTATCGTCATTGTTCAAAAATCTTAAAGTGTGCGAGGTGCCATTTCTGGAGGCGGTATTGCAGGGCGGTCCAGAGTACGCCCCATCCGTATTTCGAGCTGCGGCGGAAGTTGATGGAGGAGGCCTCCGGGAAGTATTTTGTAGGACAGGTGATCTCGGCGATCTCGTAGCCGGCATAGAAAATCTGGGCCAGCATCTGGTTGTCGAAGACGAAGTCGTCGGAATTGTCCATGAAGTGAATTTTCTTCAGTACCTCTGCGGAAAAGGCGCGGTAACCCGTGTGGTACTCGGAGAGTTTCTCGTTCATCAGCACATTCTGGATAAACGTCAGGCAGCGGTTGAAGATATACTTGTACAGCGGCATACCGCCCCGCAAGGCACCTTTCCCGAGAATACGTGAGCCCAGCACCACGGGATACAGCTCATTGACAATGACATACGACATCGATTCAATCAGTTTCGGCGTGTACTGGTAGTCGGGATGGAGCATGATGACCACATCGGCACCGAGTTCGAGGGCTTTGGTGTAACATGATTTCTGGTTGCCGCCATAGCCTTTGTTGACATCATGGCGGATGATATGGCGTATGCCGAGGGCTTGTCCCACTTCCACGGTAGCATCTTGCGAACAGTCATCCACAAGGATCACCTCGTCCACAATGTCGAAGGGAATCTCCTCGTATGTCTGCCGCAGCGTCGTTTCCGCGTTATAAGCAGGCAAAACCACACATATTTTCTTGTTTTTCAACATCTTGATTCAGGAAAGCCTAAAAAAACGCGCAAAAATACAAAAAAAAAGCTTTCCTTGATCAAAATCAATATACGTCTCCTGTCGTATATTTTACAATTCCACCGCTCTCCAAAACCGTCCTGTGATATCCTCCCAGTCCTCTCCGTTTCTGCGGTAAAGGCGTTGGTTGGTGGTACGTTGTTTCAGACTGCCCTTTTCTGGAATGTAGGGTCCTAATTTAATGAAATCAAACACATTGGGGTGGGGTGGCATCTCGTTGCGCCCGGAGTACCAGCCCGTTTTCAGATGGTATTGTGTGCGTACATGTTCCGCCAGACGCTCCACCGCCGGCACATCGCGGTCGCCGCCCATGAAGCACACGCACGTGATGTCGTCCGCATAGCGCGCCAGCAATCGGTCCAAAGCGGCAGCGTCCAACACCGCTCCAAAATCCTCCCGCAGGTGCGGACTATGGCACCCTTCGCAGAGGTTCGGACAATGCGTGATGTTGATGGCCAACGTCACCTCGTCGGGAATCTCCTGAAATACAATGTCGTAGTTATGATATTTCAAGACGATATGAAATTAGTGCTTGTAAATGGTTACGTGAACTTTTAGACTATAGACGATAGACTGTAGATCAATGAATGATGTCGTCTCCAGTCTTCGGTCTTCAGTCTGATTACTTCATAGTCCCGTAATATCTCTTGCTGGCCTCGATCTGGCGTGCATGCGAGAAATTGCTGACGCGTTTCATGTAGCCGATGATACGGGTGAGATAGTCCACATTCTTGCTGTGGCAGTGGGGACACTCTTTCAGATAACGTTTGTCAATATGGCCGCAGTTGTTGCACAGCGTGTTGGGGATGTTGAAAGTGAAATAGTTACAACCCTCCTTGGCCGCCACGCGCAGCAGCTGGCGATACTGTTTCTGTGAGAGGTGCTCGGCCAGATTCATGTGCAGGGCGGATCCACCGGTGAGGTGTGTGATGTAGTTGCGCCCGTGCAGTTTGAACTTGTCGATGATGTCCAAGGAATCGTCCTCCACAATGTAGAAATAGCTGTTGTAGCAGTCGCGAGGCACTTCGTAACCATCCTCCTTGTCCCATTTGGCATGTTTCACGCCCACATTCTCGGCCGGAATCATCTCGCAGTTGAAGAGCAGGCCTTTCTTGCTGTATTTCTTGTTGTATTTTTCGATGAGGCCCAAGATGCCCTCCACGAACTTCTGGTACTCCATGTTGTCGTTGATGGGGATGCCCATGAACTCGGCAGCCTCCACCAGACCGTTGATGCCGATGGTGAGGTATTGGCGGTTGATGGCGATGAAGCCGGCATCGAACAGCGGCAGCATGCCCTTCTCCAACAAATATTTGAGGTTTTCATTGTATGACATCTGCACCTTGTGGGTCAGGTCGATGATATCCTCCAGATATTGCAGGTAGGGTTTGTCCAGGCGGTGCGCCTCTTGGATGCAGCGGTTGAGGTTGATGGTGAGCACGCTCTTGGATCCGGTGGACACGCCGCCGGCGCCAAGGGTGTAGCTGAAACCGTTGTCCTTGATCTCGTTACGCAGACGGCAGCAGCTGCTCAATGAGTCGGCGTTGTCGCTCACGTAGGTGAAGAAGGAGTGTCCCTCGGCATACATCTCCGCGGTGAAATCGGCGTACTCCTTGTCCTTGATGTCTCCGTTCTCGGAGAGCAGGGCCATGGTTTCCACGGGGAAGGTGAGCACGGCGCGGGTGCGCTCCTGGTTGAACCAGCGCATAAAGCGTTTCTGAAGCCAGCTGACGGACTCCCAGTGGGGTTGGCTGCCGTCGGGGAAGCGGAACTCGCCGAAGAGGCTCTTGAAATAGTATTTGTCGTAGTAGGATATGTTCCAGAACACGGACTGGAAGTTGCGGGCGCCCGTGGGCTGGTTGATGGAATAGACCACTTGCTGGAAGCAGTCGGTGATCATCTTGTCGATGGTGCGCTGTTTGCTGGAGAGGTCCACCACCTTGTCGGGGTTCTTGTAGTAGTCGGTGCCGTATTCCTGTTCGATGAAGTAGTTGAGGTACATCAGGAACTCGGGGGTGGCGCAGGCGCCGCTCAGCATGCTGGAAACCATGAACACCATGTTGATGAAGCCGCCGCAGAACGATTTCAGGTTCGTGGGTCGGGTGGCGTTGCCGCCGATGCTCTGGGTGCCGCTGAGCAGCCACGGGTACATGGTGATGCTGGCGCAGTAGTTGGCGATGCTCGTCTCGTCGTTTTTGTAGATGAAATGATGGTTAAGGAGATACAGGTATTTGTCGGACACCTCTTTGCCGAACATCTCCTTGATGCGGTCGCACAACATGCGGCGGTTGAGGCGGATGAAGCTCGACTTGGGCAGCTCGCCGATGAGCGTGGCGATGTTCTTCTTTTCCACGTTGGCGTTGGCGTCGTACTTGCTGCCGGTGGCGGCGTTCTTGGCATTGCAGTAGTTGATGAGGAAGTCGAGTTTGTCCTTCACTTCGCGGTCTTCATAGTGTTTCTGGCGGTAAAGGATGTATGATTTGGCCACTTCATAGTAGCGCTCGGCCATCAGGGATTTCTCCACCTGATTCTGGATCTCCTCCACGGAGATGCCGTCATGGATGGAAAGGCGGCCCAGGATGTTGGTCATGATTTCCTGCGTGGGGAAGGAGTCCACCGACACGAACGCCTTGGTGATGGCGCTGCGGATCTTCTCCATGGAAAACGGCTCTCTCTTGCCGTTGCGTTTGATAATGTAAGTGGTTTCGATCATAGGTTTGGTTTGTGTTAAGTTGTTATTTGGGCAACTTACCGGAATAGAATGGTCCTTGCGGACAAGTGTGCTTTTATCCCGAAAGCTACGTTTTGTCAGATGCAGGCAGGTCTTCTGGCTTATCCTGCTTTCCGGCGTCTTCCCGACAACGGGGAGGTTGTCAGTGACATAGGTGCCGGAGAGTTGTAAAGGACTGACAGCTACGGGAATAGCTCCTGATTTTCACAGGATTCCCTTTTGATCCATTCGGAACCTGAATCCGGTTGCAAAAGTACGATTTTTAAGGGTGCTCTCTTCCGAAAACGACAGGAATAGTTATCCACATTGGAAGCCTTTTCCAAATAAGGGGTTGCAGAAAAACGAGCTCAAATTGTTAATAAGTCGAGACGCTCTGAATCCGCAAAATGAAATGGGAGATGGGTATGGTCTATTGGTGGTATGTTGACCCTAATACAGGAAATTATTGTACGGGTAGATCTGGATGTGCAGTTTTTTTATTTCCTCGTACAGCATCTCCTTCATCTCGTTCACATTCTCCTTGGTTTTGGCGGAGATGAAGAAGGTCTTGGTGGTGGCTTTAGCCATCCAGGTGGCTTTCAGTTCCTCCAGGGTGATGTTCTCCTTGCCTTTCGGGGTCAGGTCCTCGGGGTCTTTCTCCACCCAGGTGTACTGGTCTATCTTGTTGAAAAGGAGGATGGAAGGCTTGCCGCCCGCCCCAATGTCGGCCAAGGTCTGGTTCACCACGGCAATCTGTTCCTCGAAATCGGGATGGCTGATGTCCACCACGTGAATCAGGAGGTCGGTCTCGCGGATCTCATCCAGCGTGGACTTGAACGATTCCACCAGTCCGTGTGGGAGCTTGCGGATGAAGCCCACCGTATCGGAGAGCAGGAAGGGCAGGTTGCCGAAGACGACCTTGCGCACGGTGGTGTCCAGGGTGGCGAAGAGCTTGTTCTCGGCAAACACGTCGGCGTTGCTCAACATGTTCATGATGGTGGATTTGCCCACGTTGGTATAGCCTACGAGTGCCACGCGCACGAACTTGTCGCGATGGCTGCGCTGGGTGGCCTTCTGTCGGTCGATGTCACGGAGCTTGCTCTCTAACAGGGAGATGCGGTTCCGGATGATACGCCGGTCGGTTTCAATCTCCTTCTCGCCGGGGCCTCTCATGCCGATGCCGCCGCGCTGCTTCTCCAAGTGCGTCCACATGCCCGTCAGGCGCGGCAGCAGGTACTTGTACTGCGCCAGCTCCACCTGCACCTTGGCGTGGGCGGTCTGGGCCCGCTTGGCGAAGATGTCGAGGATGAGGTGCGTGCGGTCCATGACCTTGCAGCCAAGCACGGCCTCAATGTTGCGCTGTTGGGAAGGGGTCAGCTCGTCGTCCACCACCACCATCCCGATGTCATTCCCGTGCACATATTCGGCTACCTCCTTGATCTTGCCGGAGCCGAGGTAGGTGCGTGGGTCCGGATAAGGCAGGTTCTGCACGAACATGCGGACGGCAGTACCGCCGGCGGTGTCCAGCAGGAAGGCCAGCTCGTCCAGATATTCGCGGGTCTTCTCTTCGGTGACGGCGGGGGTGGAGGCAGCCAGCAGGACAGCTCTCTCAAGCGGGGTTTCGGACAGTGGTTTGGACATGGGTTATGGGGTTGGCGGAACAACGGTTGTTCCTTGTTTATACGAAAGCGCAAAAGTACGGAAAATATCCGTATCTTTGCCGCTGAAAAACAATCCTGCTATGCACAAGGCTGAAACCCATACTCTGAAAGACCTGATCCATGATTTTGTCAACAAAAACGGCAAACAGAAACTGTATGCCGAACGGACCGTCATGGACCGTTGGCCGGAGTATGTGGGCGAGATGTGCGCGGCGCAGTCGCAATGCATCTCCATCCGCAACGGAATCCTGAAGGTGAAGGTCCCGAACGCCGCCCTCCGCTTTGAGCTGAACGGGCGGAAGTCCATGATCATCGAGCGCATCAATGCGGACTATACGGTTCCCGTCATTCAGAATATAATGTTCTTTTAGGCTGGTTCCAGATTCTCCAGGCGGCTTCGGCCTGCAGGTGCAGCATCCGGGTGCCGTTCCGGGTGCGGGCCCCACGCAGGCGGCCCTCCCGCAGGAAGAGGGTCTCTTCGGGATTATATATTAAATCGTATAAAAAGTGCTGCTCCGTGATGGCTTCGTAGGGCAGCGACGGACAGTCCGTCACATGCGGGTGCATGCCCGCGGGTGTGCAGTTAACAATCAGCGGGTGTTGTCTTATGATGTCAGGGGTGAGCTGTGCGTAGGAGATTTGCTTTTCGTCGGGGTGACGCGAGACGGTGAGGTAGACCACGTCCAGCTGGCACAGGACGAAACCCACAGCCGCCGACGCGCCGCCGGTGCCCAGAATCAGGGCGCGGGAGGGTAGGGGCGTGCCGGCCAACGAAAGCCGGAAGCCCTCCGCATCCGTGTTGAAGCCGACTAAGTGAGGACCTTGGCCGTCGCGCAGCACGCGCACGGTGTTCACCGCCCCGATTTGCTCCGCTTCGGGGTCCAGTTCGTCCAAAAAGGGCAGGATTACTTTTTTATAGGGTATGGTCACGTTGAATCCCTGCAGGTCGGGATGTTGGAGGACAAACGTCCGTAAAAAGTCTATGGTGGGCAGCTCGAAGTTGTCGTACCGGCAGTCGGGACGCTCCTCGGCTGCGAACTTCTGCTGGAAATAGGCTTGGGAGAAGCTGTGCCCCAACGTCTTGCCGATCAGTCCGTACTGTCTCATTCCGCGGGTGTCTCAAGGTCTTCGGGCGAGGCTTTCGGGGCGCGGGAGGCTTTTACTCCTTTGTAAACCAGATAGCACACGAAGAGGATGCAGAGCCCCCAGAGGACGATTTTCAGCTCGTCGTTGTACTTTTCGATGAGGTCCTGCTGGCCGTGGGCGAAGTAGCCCAGCAGTGCCAGAATCGTGTTCCAGAGGGAGGCACCGATGGTCGTGAAGAGGACGAACACGCCGAGGTTCATCTTGGCGAGGCCGGCGGGGATGGAGATCAGCTGCCGGATGGCGGGAATCAGTCGCCCGATGAGGGTGGAACTCTTGCCGTTGTCGATGAAATATTTTTCAGCCTTCTTTATCTTTTCGCTGTTGAGCAATAGAAGATGTCCCACCTTGCTGTCGGCGAACCAGTAGATGATGGGGCGGCCCAGGATCATGGACAGGAAATAGTTGACCAACGCGCCGATGAGTGCGCCCAAGGTGGCGAACAGGATGACGAAGATCACATTGACGATCTTGGAGTCCGTTTTGTAGAGGGCGGGGTTGTCGCTGTTGCAGGCCTGATAGGCGGCGGGCGGCACGATGACCTCGGACGGGAACGGGATGAAGGAGCTTTCCACGGCCATCAGCAGCGTCACGGTGCCGTAGTTCAGATGGCTGTTGTACCAGGAAACGACCCGTCCGGTCAGGGATGCGTCGCGTTTGGCGGGTATTGTGTCCGCAGGGCTTTGGGCGTGTGCGGAAACAAGGAGCGTGCAAAGCAGCAGAATGGTCGAAATTTTCTTCATACTATGGGATTAGTTTAATGAATCCGTATCGGAAGGATCCCCAATGGCGTAGATGTCCAGCAGTTCGGCCACCTCGGGGATGTTGGCCATGTTCTCGTCAATCTCCAGGAAGTCCAGCTGGAGCCGGCTGGGATCGCATTGCAGGGCATATTCCAAGTAGCGGCATCCTTCGGTGATCATGCCCTTTTTGACAAACAGGGCGGCCATGAAGTAGTGGACGCTGGGACGGAAATCCGGATTTCCCAGATAATCGCTGCAGAGGTCGATGATCGGATCGTACATGTCGTTCCGGACGGCGTAGTTGGAGAGGAAAAAGAGAATGTAGAGGATGGGCGGATCCTCCCGGTGGAGGGCCATGAAGCAGAGGTTTCGGATCTCCGTCTCGTTTTTCTCGGGGTCCAGCAGATCAATCAGGGAGAGGATGGACTCCACATCGCCGGGGTCCCGCAGGATGTTGTTGCGGAGATATTTGCGTGCCTTGTCGAACTCCCCTTGTGATGTCAGTATGCTGACGATGTCGTGGAGTACGAACGGGTAGGTGGGGTCGTTGGAGTCCGCTTGGGTGAGGTTTTTCAAGGCGTTGTCGTAGTCGTGGAGTTTGGCGTAGCAGCGTCCGATCTGGGCATAGAAATTGAAGTAGTCGGTCAGCTTGTTGGCGGTCTGGAAATGGGAAATGGCCTCGCGGTATTTGCCGGCGGCGAACAGGGATTCGGCGAGGTTGACGTAGGCGAAGGGGGCTTCTGGCTCAAGGGATGTCTGGAACTCGAAGGCCTCGGAGGCATTGTCAAACTGCTCGGCCCTCATGTAGGCGATGCCTAGTCCGCACCAGAGCGACTCTTCCATCGGCATTTCCTCCAGCAGGAGCCGATAGAAGGCGATCAGATCTTCGTTTCTTGCTATATGATGGGGAAAAAGTTCCTCGTCGATGAGCGCCTGCAGCTCGAAGAAGATGGAGGGCTCCAGCTGGAACGCCCGGATGGCATGGGGCACGGCATTGCGGATCTCCCGCCGCACAATGTGTTCGTAGGCCAGCAGGAGGCGTACTTCCGGCAGCACGTCGTCAATGGCGACGGCCTTTTCCAACAGGCGGATGACATCGACCTCCTTGCCGTTTATCAGGGCGGTGAGCACACGCTGGTAGTAGGTGTCGGGAATGGGCTCGAAATGGGATTCTATGTAGTCCAGCTCCCGCTCCTCGGAATCATATTCGTGCTTGAGATGGTAATAATGAGCCTGGTATATTCTGAAATAAGGGTCGTTGGGATATTGGGAAACGGCCTGCCGGATGGCCTTCTGGGCGTAGGGGAGCTGCTCGTAATTCAGCAGGGAACGGATGACGTCTTCCAGGTCATCCCCGTCCAGATAAATGGTCTGATCCTTGTCAACGGCAGAGATGAACCGTTTCACCAGCTTCTCCAGATTATTCGCGTCTCTGTCGTTAAATTCGTCCATATTTTGTCTATAATTTTTGGGGCGGCAAAGATACGATTTAATTTGTATATTTGCCGCTCAAATTGTTTAACCGTTTTTAATACAAAAAGCAAAATGACTATCGAGGAAATTTCAACATTGGTACAGGGAGAGTTTGTATGCGGAGAATCGTTCAAGAACCGTGAGGTGGAAAGGGTTTTCGCCTCCGATCTGATGAGCGACGTGCTCACCATCAAAGACACGGAAGGCCTGCTGCTGCTCACCGGCTTGTGCAATCTCCAGTCGATACGCACGTGCGAGATGTCGGACATCCAGTTGATGCTGGTGGTCCGCGGCAAGGTGGTGACCGACGAGATGATCGAGCTGGCGGAGGACAACGACATGGTCATCGTCAGGACCGCTTTCTCCCTGTACAAAACCGCCGGCATACTCTATGGGGCCGGAATACCCGCAATTTATTAACCAAACCATTGTCAGTATGGATTTTACCTACCATGTAGAAGGAGGTGACTTCACCAACGCCGGTTCCACCTCCAGCGAAGTCAAAAGAATGCTCAAGAAACTCGGCGTAAGTCCTGACATCGTGAAGAAGACGGTGGTGGCCCTGTATGAAGCGGAGGTGAACATCGTGGCCCACGCCTACCGGGGCGACATCAACGTTGACCTGGAGGAGGACAAGGTGCGCATCGTGCTCGCCGATGAGGGCCCCGGTATCCCCAATATTGAATGGGCCATGCAGAAGGGCAACTCCACGGCTTCCCAGAAGGTGCGCGAGATGGGCTTCGGCGCCGGCATGGGCCTCCCCAATATCCAGAACAACTCCGACGAGCTGAAAATCAATTCCGTGGTGGGACAAGGTACCACCATCGAGTTTGTCAACTATTTTAATAAATAATATTGTAAGACTATGGCAGTAGCAGATTTCCACCATGCTCTAAAATTCAAGTCCGACTTGTGCATCGGCTGTGCGCACTGCACCGGCATCTGCCCCACGGGCGCCATCCACATCGAGGACGGCCATCCGCAGCTGGATCCCAACCGGTGCGTGGACTGCGGCAGATGCTACCAGCATTGCCCCGTCAATGCCATCTACATCGAACAGGATGATTTCCAGACGGTTTATAACTGCAAGTACCCCGTACTCCTGCTCCCGTCCATCTTCATCGCCCAGTTTGAGGAGAAGATAAAGGAGAAGACCATCCTGTCGGCCCTCTACCACATCGGCTTCAAACATGTGTTCGAGGTGGAGAAGAGTGTGGACTTCATCAAGGAGGAGATGCAGCGTACGGTCGTCGAGAACAACGGTTACAAGCCGATCATCTCCACGTTCTGTCCGGCCATCGTGCGCCTCATCCAGGTGAAATTCCCCGTGCTGGTGCCCAATCTCTATCTGCTGAAACCCCCATTGGACCTGACGGCCCTCTATATCAAGAAGCTGCTGACGGAAGAGGACCACATTCCCGCCGAGGACATCGGCATCTTCTATGTGACGCCGTGCGCCGCCAAGATTGCCGCCATCAAGAGCCCGGCTACGGAAGAAGAGTCGTCCGTCAGTCAGGTGATCAATATGAACTTCCTGTATAGCAAGGTGATGCGTGTCATCAAGCAGGGCGAGTACAAGCTGTGCGAGGATTCGCGCACGCGCTACCACAGGCTCTCCAAGTCCAGCGTCAACTTCACGCTGACCGGTGGGGAGGTGGGCCTGCTTACCAGCGGGCGCAACCTGGCCATCGACGGCATCCACAACGTGCTGGATTTTCTGGAGAAACTGGAGGACGAGGACATCCAGGACATCGACTTCCTGGAACTGCGCGCCTGCGACCAGAGCTGCGCCGGCGGTATTCTGTGCGCCAACAACCGTTTCCTCATGGCTGAGCGCCAGCACAAACGGATGCAGAAGTCGCCGGATGAGGTGGACTCGGAGGACAACGACCTGCTGAACTACGTGGATTATCTCAACGAGCACAAGCGGGTGCTGGGTACGGTGGAACCGCGTTCCATGGACAAGATGGACGACAATATGGCCGTGGCCATGCAGAAGATGCGACGTGCCTTCGAGATAAACCAGAACCTGCCGCAGGTGGACTGCCGTATTTGTGGGTACCAGTCGTGCAAGGCCCTCTCGGAGGCGGTGGTCAACGAGAAGGCCACTGTGGAGCAGTGCATCTTCGTGCAGCGCGCCCTCGAGCATTCCGAAAAGCTGACGATCTTGGATACATTGCATATCAACACGAAGATCTGGGGCACGAAAAAGAACGACCCCGCGATAGCCAAGAATCTGAATCTGTAACCGAACATCTTTTTCCGTGTTGCCGCTGACCGTTATCCCCTTATTGGCCCTCACTGCCGAATCCTGGACGGGTGGGCTGTGGGCGGTGGTGTGGCACGCGTTTGTCGATTCGTTGGAGATCACCGGCTGGGTGATCCTGATGATGTCCCTGATTGAGCTTGTCAATGTCTCCTCGTCGGGCCGTCTGCTGGAGAAATTCCAGCGGCGTCCGGTCATGCAGGTCTTCATTGCCGCGTTGCTCGGCGCTATCCCCGGATGCGCCGGCGGTTTTGCCGTGGTGTCGATGTTCACCCATCGCATGGTGACATTCGGCGCGCTGATCACGGGTATGATCGCCACCTTCGGCGACGAGGCCTTTTACCTTTTCGCGACGAGTCCGAAATGGGGCTTGATTCTCACGTCCATTCTGTTGGTCCTTGCCGTGGTAGTGGGGCTTGTGCTTACTTTTTTGGGAAAAAAATGGGATTTTACGCTGGAATCGCATCAGTTTGAGATACATCAGGATGTGGACGAACACGCGCACGCGCACGAGCATACGTACGAAGAGGAACCACACGCACAGGCTGAGCCCGAACGGAAAGTGAAGGTGCTCCATTTCTTGAAAGAGCACATTTGGAACCATGTCATCCGCCAGCATCTGCTGAAGGTCTTCCTTTGGTCGTTCGGGGTGCTGCTTGTCTTGCAGGGGCTGGAACATTGGATGGACCTGAATGTCTTGTTGCTACAAAACCATTGGGCCCAATATGTTCTTCTTATGGTGGCATTGCTGGTGGGCTTCATTCCCCAGTCCGGCCCGAACCTTGTATTCATCATTATGTTCCTGAACGGAAATATCCCCTTTGCCATTCTGCTGGCCAACTCCATCGCGCAGAACGGACACGCCGGCCTGCCGTTGCTGGCGCAGTCGCGCAAGAACTTCCTCATCATGAAGTGCATCACCGTCGGATTGGGATTGCTGTGCGGACTGCTGATGTTGGGAGTATGAACGATGACGTGGAACTATGAACTTTGTCGATAATATGGATGTTGGCCTGTCATTATCCTCATGGCATCGCAGGATGTCAATTATCATAGCTGAATGATTTGTTCTTCACCCATGATTGAGCGGGTGTCAGCAACGATCCATTGTCCGCACACCCGTGCGGGCATTCCGAAACTCCCCTTCTAAAAATTAGAAGGGGAGTTGACTTTGTGCGGCACCGAGGTGCCACAAACATTATTAACAATGGAAAAATGTCGCCAAAATCTTCTTAGGTCAAGATCTATTTCATTGCCAAAACAACAATAACTTTTTCATAACGATGGCAAAGGTACAAAAAATACCCTAAATCAGCGGGATCTGTGAAATTTTTGGAGATTCCGCTGGTTTACGGTTGTTGGTGGAGGTGTAGTGCGCTACACCATTGCAATATTAAACTCGGGTGCGGAAAGTGGTGGAAAATACCATGTTTCCGCACCCGAGTTGTGCTCTTTTTTTAAGAAAATATTAAACTCGGGTGCGGAAAGTGGGAAAAAATACTTTGTTTCCGCATGTGAGTTTTATCCGTTTGAATTTTTTTTATATTTTTGCCGACGAAAAAAAAAGTTCGTCATGGACAAGAATCTTTTTATCGGACGCGAATATGAAATCCATCAGCTGGAGAAATACCGGGACTCCAAAGAATCGGAATTCATCATTGTTTACGGACGTCGGCGTGTCGGAAAGACCTTTCTCATCAAGGAGTTTTTCGACGACAAGTACGATTTCCACGTCACAGGGCTTTACAAGAAGCCCAAGAAAATGCAGCTCAAGAATTTTTATCTTGCGCTTCAAGAATACGGGTCTTCCATTAGGAAGGTGCCTGAAGACTGGTTGGAGGCCTTTGCAGAGCTGAAGAAACTGTTGAAAAGCATCCAGGATAAACGCAAAAAAATCGTTTTCATTGACGAGCTCCCCTGGATGGACACTCGCCAAAGTGACTTTCTGGCCGCCTTTGAAGCCTTCTGGAACGGTTGGGGCGCACAACAAGACGACCTCATGCTGATTGCGTGCGGCTCTGCCACCACTTGGATCACCAATAAAATCCTCTCCGACAAAGGCGGACTGTTCAACCGAGCTGCCCGGCGACTATACCTGATGCCCTTCACGCTCCAGGAGACAGAGCGATACCTGATTTCAAGGGGTATCCGTTGGAATCGTTACGACATTGTGGAATGTTACATGACCATGGGCGGAATCCCCTATTACCTCAAACTCCTTGACAATGGTCTTTCTTACCTTGCCAACATCGACACCCTTTTTTTCAAGCGCAACGGTCCGCTTTGGGATGAGTTCGACCATCTTTATGAAACCCTTTTCGGCACGTCAAAAGGTTACTTGAAAATCATTGAGGCGTTGTCCACGAAAAAATCAGGTCTCACCCGAAAGGAGATCATCCGCGAAACACACCTGGAAGACAACGGGCTGCTTACAGAGATGCTGAAGAACCTGAAAGACAGTCGGTTTGTGAGCGCTTACAACACTTTTGGCTATGACGAAAAGAATGTGGTATATCAGCTCGCAGACTATTTCACCCTGTTCTATCTGCGTTTTCTCAAGGGCAAACAAAACCCTGACGAGCATTTCTGGACCCATTTTCTAGACAATCCCGCGAAAAGCAATTGGGCGGGTCAGACTTTCGAACAAGTCTGCAAGGATCACATCACGCAGGTCAAGAAAGCCATCGGAATCAGTGCCCTGTTGACGGATATATCCTCATGGCGCGGTTCCTCTGAAAGCGGGAAAGCCCAAATCGACCTCATCATTGACCGTCGTGACCGAACAACGAATATTTGCGAGATCAAGTTCTCCGTAGGAGAATATACAATCGACAACAACTACGAGGAAAACCTCAAAAAAAAGATGCAAGTGTTCCGTGAAGCCACAAAATCGCGAAAAGCCCTGCAATTGGTCATGATCACCACCTACGGCATCAGGCAAAACGCACATAGCGGCATTGTGCACTCGCAGGTGCGGATGGATGACCTGTTTGACTTGTAAAGACGGGGTGCGCATCATCTCAATAAACAACATGCACCGTTACTCTCTCATAAAACTTATCTCTTCACAAACTTCACTATCTTGCTGGCTCCATCCCTAGATACTAGACGAAGCATATATACTTTTAAGATTATGAAAACCTCACAAACAGAGCTTCACCGTTTTTGTAGCCTGTTAAATTATTTTTTTCTGCGCCTCTTGAACTTTTACAAAAAAAGTGTACTTTTGCAGCCCGAAAATTTAAAACGTAAAATATTATAAATCAAAGTTAGAAATGGCAAATCATAAGTCATCCATTAAGAGAATTAGAGCAAACGAGAGTAAGAGATTGGCTAACCGCTACTATTCCAAAACCATGCGCAACGCCTTGCGCGACATCCGTGCCATCGAGGATAAGAACGAGGCTTCCCAAAAGCTGTCCGCTATGACCTCCATGATCGACAGACTCGCCAAGAGAGGCATGATCCACAAGAACAAAGCCGCCAACCTCAAGTCCGGCTTGATGAAGAAAATCAACGCGATGTAATTGGATATTGGTTGTTAGGAGTTGGAGATTGGGAATGGTTTTCACCAAAGCCCAAACTCCAAAATCCAAATACCAATAGTCAACAGTCAAATCAACAATACTGGGGAAGCAACATTCCCCTTTTTTAATATGCAGACAGACGATTATCAGTTTTCCGTCCCGATTCAGGTGAGAATGAGTGACTTGGATCCGTTTGTACACGTGAACAACGGAGCCCAGTGCAACTATTTCGACTTCGGGCGGAGCGCCTATTTCGAACATGTGTTCCAAAAACCGATTGACTGGCGCGACATGGACATGGTGCTCGTGCATGTGGAGATGGATTTCCGGCAGGGCATCGAGTTCCATGACAACATCGTCTGCGAAACCCGTCTGCTTTCCATCGGTCAGAAGAGCATCAAGATGATGCAGCAGCTGCGCGACACGCACACCAATGTCGTGAAAACGACCTGCTACAGCGTTCTCGCGGGCTTTGACCGTGTCACCCACCAGTCGATTCCTATCCGGGAAGAGTATAAGAAACTGTTTGGCCAATTCGAACATCTTCCCGATGATCAGCAAGCATAAGATTTCCGATATCCGCAAGTTGCACCAGAAGAAATTCCGGGATGCGGAACGCCTTTTCTTAGTGGAGGGCCGGAAAAGTGTGGAGATGCTCCTGCAATCCGATTTTGGGGTGCTGGATATCTTCGCTACGGAATCTGCCGCGGAAGAGAATCAACAACTGTTGATCAATCGGTCTGTTACGATGGTTTCGTTGGCGGAAATGGAACGTATCAGCACGCTGGCCACGCCGCCGGAACTGATGGCCGTTGCCCGCCAGGCAGCCCAACCGCAGCCGATTCCCGACAATGAGCCCGTGTTGGTGCTGGACCGTATCGCCGATCCGGGCAATATGGGCACCATCATCCGCACCGCCGACTGGTTCGATTTCCGGCATGTCGTCTGCTCCTCGGATTGCGTGGAGTTTTACAATCCCAAGACCATCCAGGCCACGATGGGCTCGTTTGCACATCTGGTCCCACATTATACCGATTTAATACCTTTTCTGCGCCGGCAATCCTCCCAACGGCGTATTTTAGGTGCGTTTCTTGAGGGGGATTCCATCAACACGTTCGCGTTCCAGTCCTCGGACATCATTGTCATCGGCAGTGAGTCTAACGGGATATCTCCGGAGGTGGAAGCATTGGTCAGCCAGAGGATAACGATTCCGTCGCCCGTGTCGGGGCGTGCCACCGCCGAGTCGTTGAACGCCGCCATCGCTGCGGCCATCATCATGTGCCGGTTCGCACAGTGAGATGTTTTCACTATCCCTATTCTGCGGATTTTTGTATATTTGCAGCCGAAATATGTGCTGAAAAGTGTGTTGAATGGTGCTATTTTGGTGTAGAAAAATGTGTTATTATGGAAAGAGCTGTTTATCAAAGTTTTATAGAATGGAAAAATCGGAAAGACCGAAAACCGCTGGTGTTGAATGGTGCAAGGCAAGTGGGAAAAACATGGCTTCTCCATGAATTCTCGCATCGTGAATATCAACAAGAAGCATACATAAACTGCCGAAAAAATGACCTTGCCAAGCAGATTTTCACGAAGGATTTTGATGTGGATCGTATTCTGCGGGCATTAAGGGCATTGACAGGTGTGGATATCACTCCTGGAGACACATTAATCGTCTTGGATGAAATCCAGGATATCCCTGAAGCGTTGGAGTCATTGAAATATTTTCGTGAAGATGCTCCCGATTATCACATCGCGGTAGCAGGATCGTTGCAGGGCATCTCTTTGCATTCCGACACCTCGTATCCTGTTGGTCAGGTAAATGAGATTAACATTTATCCGATGAGTTTTGAGGAATTTGTGCTGGCAAAAGGAGAGAGTGAATTATGGAAATTGTTGAAAACTCATGATGCTCAAACCATGAATCTTTTGCATGACAAATATGTGGAACTGCTACGACAGTATTACTATGTTGGTGGTATGCCGGAAGCTGTCAAGACATACGTGGAAACCGGTGCTCTTCAAGAGGTGCGCAGAATTCAAATGGAGATATTGCACGGCTATGATCGCGACTTTTCCAAACATGCGCCCAAAGAATTGGTACCCCGTATCCGTATGGTTTGGAAGTCTATTCCCTCTCAACTTTTCAAAGAAAATAAAAAATTCATTTACGGCGCTTTACGTAAGGGCGCTCGGGCGGCCGAATATGAATTGGCTATCAAATGGCTCGTGGATTCAGGTTTGGTATATCAGGTGCATCGCTGTTCCAAACCCGCGTTGCCATTGAGTGTATATGAAGAGCTTTCTGCCTTCAAACTGTATTTGGTTGATGTGGGATTGTTGGGCGCTATGGTGAACACGGAGCCTGCACAAGTACTGATAGCCAATTCAGTCTTCACTGAATACAAAGGGGGAATGACGGAACAATATGTGCTACAGCAAATGAAAAGCTTTGGCATAGAGCCGATTTATTATCACAAAACGGAAGATTCACGGCTGGAGATTGATTTTGTTATTCAACAAGATGCCCAGCTCTTGCCCATTGAGGTGAAAGCAGAAGGCAATGTAAGAGCCAATTCCCTGACCAACTTTCTGAAAGAGAATCCTGAAATCCATGCTGTCCGCTACTCCATGCTGCCATACAAAGAGCAATCGCAGATGACAAATATTCCCTTATACGCTGTGCCCAATGTGCATTTCATACTTTTTGAACGGTAGTTGGCAGAAACTTAAATAAGGTCAAGAGGCAGGTCGTAACGGCCAATCTTGCTATCCAACAAAAAAGGCGACTGAATCCAGCCGCCCTTTTCTTTTTGTAGTAAAATACGTATAACCGTTACTTCTCGATACGGATTCTCGCATCCACGGCGGTCACGTAGCGCGGGTTGCCGAGCAGCGGGTTGAGGTCCATCTCCACGATCTCGGGAGCAGCCTGCACCAGTGCGCTCACGCGCGCGACCTGGTCGGCGTAGAGGTCGATGTTGACGGGCTCCTGGCCGCGCACGCCTTGCAGGATCTTGTAGCCACGCAGCTTGGTGAGCATCTGCTTGGCCTCCTCAGCGGTGATGGGTGCCAACGCGGACTGCACGTCTTTCAGCACCTCGATGAAGATGCCGCCCAAGCCGAAGAAGATCTGATGCCCGAACTTGTCGTCGCGGATGGCTCCGATATACACGTCCGTGCCGTCCAGCATCGGGTACATCTCCACCGCGTAGGTGTCCTTGATGGCCATCAGGCGGTCGAACTCCTTGCTGACGGTGTCGAGGTCTTTCACGTTGAGCGTCACGCCGCCCACGTCGGACTTGTGCAGCGGACCCACGACCTTCATCACCAACGGGGTGTCCTTGCCGCAGTTCACCTCCTTGGCGAATGCCAGGGCGTCTTCTTTCTTGTCCACCTCTACGGATTTCTTGCGGGAAATACCAGCGGCGTCCAAAAGCTCGTTGTAGTCGGCAATCTCCAAGTAGCCGCTTTCGCACTTGTCGATGGTCTTGCGGATGCGGGCCACATCAACCTGCGGCAGCTCCACGTGCTCGGGTTGCGGTTTCGGGGTGTTCCACACTTTGACGAGGGCGTTGCCCAGCACGCACTCCTCCGGGAAGTTGATGCGTCCCTTGGCAATGAAGTCCTCAATCTCCTGCTTCACATTGATGATAGACGGAAGAACAGGGAAGATGGGCTTCTTGCAGGTCTTCATCTTCTCGTCGAGCAGGTCATAGACCTCCTTGTTGGAGAAGAGGCCCGGCGAGCCGAAGATGACAACGGAAAAGTCGATGTCGGTATATTCGTTCTCGACCGTGTCGATGATGTAGCCCAGCTGTTCGGCGGTGCCGGTGGCGAGGAAGTCGATGGGGTTGCCCACGGAAGAGCCTCCGAAGAGTTTGGCGAGCAGAGCGGGGCTGGCAGGGTGGTCCTTGAGCGGCGGGACTTCTATTCCGCCGTTGCTCAGCACGTCGGTCAGCATCACGGCGGGACCGCCGGCGTGGGTGATGACGGCGCAGCGGTTACCTTTGATTTCGGGGTGCATGAACACGGCGCATACGGTGGTGAGCTCCTGGCGGTTGTGGCAGCGCACGATGCCTGCCTTCTGGAACAGGGCATCCACGGCGGCGTCGTTGGTGGCCAAGGCGCCGGTGTGCGACGAGGCTGCACGCGAGCCGGCAGCCGAGCCGCCCGACTTGATGGCTGCAATCTTGCAACCCTTGTTGATGAGGTTGCGGCTGTGCTTCAGCAAACGCTGCGGGTCGCCGATCTTCTCCATGTAGAGCATGATGACATGACTCGATTTCTCGGGGTCGAAGGTCTCGTCCAAATGTTCGAGCACATCCTCAATACCGAGTTGCGCACTGTTGCCTACAGCCCATACGCTGTTGAATTTCAGACCGTTGCTCATGCCGTACTCCTTGATGAACACGGCGGTGGCACCGCTTCCCGTAATGAAATCCACACCCTTGGGGTCCAGTTGCGGGATCGGCGTGTCGAAGCAGCCGCTGTAGTTGGTGTTGAGGAAACCGGTGCAGTTGGGGCCGATGAGCGAGCCGCCCACGGCGTTGATGGACTCCACGATGTGCTTCTCGATGGCAGCACCCTCGGCGTTCTCCTCCGAGAATCCCGCGCTGACGATGATGAAGCCCTGGGCGCCTTTCTGCTGCGTCAGCACGTCCACCGTGTGGGCGCAGAACTTGGCCGCGATGCAGAGGATGGCGCAATCAACCTGCGGCAGGTCTTCCACCTGCTTGTAGCATTTGATGCCCTGTACCTCATCTTCCTTGGGGTTAACGGCATAAACTTCGCCCGTGAAGGCGCTCTCCAACAGATTTTTCAGGGCTTTGCCGCCCGGTTTGTGGATGTCACTGGATGCACCGCACACCACGATGCTCTTAGGGTTTATCAGCTTGTTGTTTATCATATATTATAATATTGTATTAAAAATAATTGTATGGTTATCAGGAAAAGGTGCGTGGGTTATTGCACCATCTCTTTTTTCATCTGTTCTATCTTCTCCGTCAGCTTGGCCTCCTCGTCGGCGATGTTGGCGCGTTTCTTGATGGGGTTGACCACGCTGAAGTAGAATTTGATTTTCGGCTCGGTGCCGGAGGGGCGCACGGTGACCTTGCTGCCGTCGGCCGTGAAGAACTGCAGCACGTTGGAGGTGGGCAGGTTGATAATGCTGTTGGTGTTGTAGGTGAAGTCGTAGGATTTCGACACGGCGTAATCCTTCATCATCACGACGGGCTGTCCGCCCAACGTCTTTGGCGGGTTGCTGCGGAAGTCGGCCATCATCTGCTGGATCTCCTCCACGCCGGCTTTGCCCTTCTTGGTGAGGGAGAGCAGGTCTTCCTTGAAGAATCCGTACGAGCGGTAGATGTCGTGCAGGATCTCGATGAGCAGCTTGTGGTTCGGCTTTCCGAAGGCGTGGTAGTAGGCAGCCATCTCGGCGATGAGGCAGCAGGCTGATACGGCATCCTTGTCGCGCACGAAGTCGCCTACCAGATAGCCGTAGCTCTCCTCGCCGCCCACGATGAACTTCTGTTTGCCTTCGTTGCAGAGGATGTCCTCGGCGATGTATTTGAATCCGGTGAGCACGTCGTCGCAAGCCACGTTGAAGTCCATGGCGATGCGGCTGATGAGGTCGGTGGTGACAATGGTCTTCACCACAAACGGGTTGTCGGGCATCTTTTTCTTGCTTTGCAGCTGGGAGAGCATGTAATGGAAGAGCAGGGTGCCGGTCTGGTTGCCGTTGAGCAGCTTCATGGTGCCGTTGGTGTCTCGCACGGCGATGCCCACGCGGTCGGCATCGGGGTCGGTGGCGAGGATGAGGTCGGCGTTGACTTCATCGGCTTTCTTCAGGGCGAGCTCCAGCGCGGATTTCTCCTCGGGGTTCGGCGACTTCACTGTCGGGAAGTTGCCGTCGGGGATGGCCTGCTGCTCTTCGATGATGATATTGTTGAAACCGTACATCTCCAAAGCCTTGGGCACCATAGTGATGCCGGTTCCGTGCAGCGGCGTATAGACAATCTTGAGGTTCTTGGCTTTCTTGACGGCGGAGGGGTTGACTGACAGGCGGAGGATGTTCTTGAGGTAGGCTTTGTCCACCTGCTCGCCAATGATATGGATGAGGCGTTTGTTGCCGGTCCATTTCACCTGCTGGATGGAGGTGATCTTGTTGACCTCCTCAATCACGTTTTTGTCGTGTGGGGGCACCAGCTGGCCGCCATCCTGCCAATACACTTTGTAGCCGTTGTATTCCCTGGGGTTGTGGGAGGCGGTGATCATGATGCCGGCGTTGCATTTGAGATGCCGCACGGCGAATGAAAGCTCCGGCGTGGGGCGGAGGTCTTCAAAAAGATGAACTTTGATCTTGTTGGCCGAAAGGATATCGGCGGCGATTTCTGCAAACTGGCGGCTGTTCAGACGGGAGTCGTGCGAGATGACCACGCTGACCTTCGTGTCGCGGAAACATCCTGTCAGGTAGTTGGCCAGCCCCTGGGTGGCGAAACCGACTGTGTATTTGTTCATGCGGTTGGTGCCCACGCCCATGATGCCGCGAAGGCCGCCCGTGCCGAATTCAAGATTGCGGTAAAAGGCTTCCACCAGCTCCTGGGGGTTCTCTTTCTGCAGTTTGAGAATTTCGTCTTTAGTTTCTTGGTCGTAATTCTCGTTTAACCAAGTGTTGATTCTTTGTTCAGTTGATGCTTCCATATCTAAGATTTTATGGCTGCAAAAGTACAAAATTTACAGGATGATGTCAAGGTGTAAAACACATTATTTGTTGATGTTTGTGTGGTACTTGAAAACATCAAAGGACTTCGCGCCCATGGTGCGGAGCCTCTCGGTGCTCCGTTGGATGTCCTCTTGGGTGTTGAAGCCTTCGATGAGCGGGAGGCGCACGATGATGTCGTCGCCGCGCCCCTCCTGCAAAAGCCATTGCAGGTTGTCGAGTGCCTTTCGGTTGCTGAGGCCGGTATAGCGCTGGTAGATTTCATCGTTGGTCTCCTTGATGTCCACAATGTACTGGTTGATGACGGACGAGAGTCGGTGGACATTGTCTGCGGGAACATTGAGGGAGGTTTCGAGCGTAAGGTTCCATTCCGGACCGCAGATCTCGCGGAAGCGGACGATGAAGTCGGGGTGCATGGCGGGTTCGCCGCCGCCGAAGGTGATGCCGCCGCCAGTGGCGAGGAAATAGAGTTGGTCGATTTTCACGGCATCGAAGAGCTCCTCGGGGGTGAAAGTGTGCCAGGTACCCTCGCGGTGACATTGCGGGTTAAGGCAATATTGGCAGCGCAAGGGACAGCCATGGAAGGCGGCGAGCGTGCTCACGCCCTTGCCGTCCGTCTGCAGCCGGTGCCGCGCGATGCCGATGAAGGGCACTTTCCCCATGTATGCCGATTACAGGTTGCTGTCGATTTTGTGGAGGGCGAAGCAGTAGGCGCCTATGGAGGTGGCGGTGCTGGTGCCGATGCGGGAGGTGATGATGCCGAGGCGCTTTCGGGTGTCGCAGGGAATGCACTCGTCGGAGCCGTACACGGGTACGGACACGGACTCGCCGCGGGCAAACTCGGCGAATTCCGCCTCGTCTTCCAGGTTATATACGTGCGAGGGCACGCGCGGGATGGCGATGCCGGAGCGGGTGTGCTGCACGGCGCGGAGCTCCCGCAGCATGGCGGGCATGAAATATTTGTGTGCCTTGGACAGGCCGCCGCCCAGCACGATAATGCCGTCGAGGATGCAGGCGATCTGGGCAATGGTGTAGCCGGCGGCCTCGCCGAAGGTGGCGAAGGCCCGCTGGGCAGCCTCACGGTCGCCGGGGAGCTCGCCCTCCGCAATGCGGAAGATGTCGTAGCTGTCGGTGTAGGTGCCGGCCTTCGGGTCGTTTTTACAATATATATTATAATAATGTAAGACGGCCCGCAGCGACACGCCCTCTTCGGCGATGAGGTCGGGCTCGAGTTTGGCGGGCACGCAGTAGGTCTCCGAGCAGCAGTTGTCGCCGATGTAGAGGTTCTGGTGGGTGGTCAGGCCGATGCCGAAGCCGGTGCCGAGTATGAAGCCGATGAGGTTGTGGTACTCTTTCACGCTGCCGGCCTCGTGGAGCCGCTGGTTGACGTAGGGTAGGGCGCCGGCCAGCGCTTCGCCGTAAGTGAAGAGGTCGGCATCGTTGTTGATGAAGACGGGCAATTGGAAGCGGCGTTGCAGGAAGGGGCCGAGCGCCACGCCTCCCTCGAAGGCGGGGAAGTTGGTGAGACGGGTGGGGAAGATGCCGTTGGGGTAGTCGGCGGGGCCGGGGAAGGCGAAGCTGATGGCGGCGGGAGGCTCGGGCAGCTGGTTGATGACGCTCTCGAACCCGCGCACAAGGTTGGCCATGCACCGGTCAAGGTCATGGGCTTCGGAGGGGAGTTCGAGAGTGTTGAGGATGAAGCGGTTGCCGCGCATGGCGTTGAACCGGAAGTGGGTGCCGCCGGCATCCAGCGTGATGACGGTGCGGGGGTCGTTCTGATACTGCATGGTGTAGAAATTTCCGACAAAGATACAAAAATATTTCAGGATGGCCATGGTGGGGTGGTGAATCTTCGCGTGGGGGGCGGCCGAACCTAACTAACTGATTTTATTTAAAAAAAATAATTATGAACAACGGATTGTATAAAAAAATTTATTACTTTTGCCGCCAATTTGATAGGAAAAGGCGAATAGAGGCGATTGGCCTATTTAACGAGTTGAATATCAGATAAATAAAAAATAAATAAAGAGTATATAAAGCAATGAAGAAAAGCAAGAAAGACGCATTAAACGAGCGAAAAGAAGCTAAAAAAACGGTGTACATGGCCCGATTAGTGGATAATCCGACCTCACCGCGCAAGACCCGGATCATGGCGAATGTGATTCGCGGCAAGAATGTGGACTATGCCATGAACGTGCTGAAATACAGCCATCGCGAGTCCGCCGAGAAATTGTTGAAACTCCTGAAGTCCGCCGTGGCGAACTGGCAGGTGAAGAACGAGGGTGCCCGTCTGGAGAACGCCGACCTGTACGTGAAGACGATCATGGTGGATGGCGGCCGCATGCTGAAGCGCATCCGCACGGCCCCGCAGGGTCGCGCCAACCGCATCCGCAAGCGCTCCAACCACGTCACGCTGATCATTGCAGACCGCAACGCTGAAAATATCAATACAGAAATAACAACAGAAGAATCACAAAATTAATTTATTAAGTATGGGTCAGAAAGTTAATCCGGTAGGCTTACGCCTTGGTATTGTAAGAGGCTGGGATTCTAATTGGTACGGCGGCAAAAATTTCGCCGGTAAGATTGTCGAGGACGACAAAATTAGAAAATACCTGAACGCAAAGTTCTCCAAAGCCGGTATCTCCAAAATTTACATTGAAAGAACATTGAAACTGGTCACCGTCACCATCAGCACGGCCCGTCCGGGTCTCATCATCGGCAAGGGTGGTACGGAAGTTGACAAAGTGAAAGAAGAATTGAAGGTGATCACCAACAAGGAAATCCAGATCAACATCGTGGAAGTGAAGCGTCCGGACTTGGACGCCCAGTTGGTGGCCCAGAACATAGCCAAGCAGATTGAGGGCCGTGTGGCCTACAAGAAGGCGATCAAGACGGCGGTGGCCTCCACGATGCGTGCCAACGCCGAGGGTATCAAGGTGACGGCAGCCGGCCGTCTCGGTGGCGCCGAAATGGCCCGTTCCGAGCACTTCAAGGAAGGCCGCATCCCGTTGCACACCCTGAGAGCCGATATCGACTACGCTCCGGTGGAAGCCCATACGACATACGGATGCATCGGTATCAAGGTGTGGATCTGCCGTGGTATCGTCTATGGCAAGCGCGACCTGTTCGCCATCAACGAGGCGGGCAAGGACCAGAAGGCTCCGGCCAAGCGCAGTTTCAGCCGCGGACCCCGCAAGGGCGGCGCCCCGCGCAACAACAGAACAAATAATTAATACCGACGCCAAGATGCCGGTTATACAATAATAATTAAAAACATTAAAAGCAATGTTACAACCGAAAAAGACTAGATACAGAAGGCCGCAGAAGGGCAGAATGAAATCCATCACCAAACGTGGTGCTGAAATCGCATTCGGCTCATTCGCATTGAAATCACTGGACCAGTTCTGGATCAGTGCCCGCCAAATCGAGGCCGCCCGTCAGGCTATCACCCGTGAGATGAAGCGTCAGGGCCAGCTTTGGATCCGCATTTTCCCGGATCGTCCCGTAACCGCCAAGGGTTTGGGTGTACGTATGGGTAAAGGTAAAGGTACTCCCGAGTCCTGGGCCGCCCGCGTCAGCCCGGGCCGCATCCTCTTCGAAGCCGACGGCATCCCATTGGAAGTCGCCAAAGAGGCTATGAGACTTGGTGCGCAGAAATTGCCCGTTCATACGAAGTTCATCGTGAGAAGAGATTATTCAGCAGAAATTTAATTAGAAGAGTTATGAAACAGACAGTTATAAACGAACTTACCACTGCCGAAGTTAAGGAACGTCTCGCAGTAGAAAAGGAAAACCTGGTTAAAATGAGACTTAACCACGCCATCTCTCCCCTCGAAAATCCGCAACTGATCAAGGCTCAGCGCAGAACCATCGCTCGTCTGATGACCGAACTGCGCAAACGCGAATTAAACGAAAATAAATAATTTATCACCCGATTATTATGGAAAGAAACAATAGAAAAGTGAGAGAAGGTGTCGTAGTAAGCGACAAAATGGACAAATCTATCGTGATTCTGGTCGAGCGCAAGATGAAACACCCGATCTACGGGAAGTTCCTGAAACGCTCCACCAAGTTCATGGCACATGACGAGAACAATGACTGCCATATCGGTGATAGAGTAAGAATAATGGAAACCAGACCGCTGAGCAAGAACAAATGCTGGCGTTTAGTAGAAATCATTGAAAGAGCTAAATAGTTATGATACAACAAGAATCAAGATTAGCAGTAGCAGACAACAGCGGCGCTAAGGAAGTGCTCTGTATCCGCGTTTTGGGCGGCACCAAGAAACGTTATGCCGGCGTGGGCGACAAGATCGTCGTGGCCATCAAGAGTGCCATCCCTTCCGGTCAGGTGAAGGCCGGTACCGTATCCAAGGCCGTCGTGGTCCGCACGAAAAGACACGTGCGCCGCAACGACGGGTCCTACATCAAGTTCGATGACAACGCCGTCGTCCTCCTCACAGCGAACGACGAGTTGCGCGGTACCCGTATCTTCGGACCTGTTGCACGTGAATTGCGTGAGAAACAGTTCATGAAAATCGTGTCTTTGGCCCCGGAAGTATTGTAGTCGATAATTATTATTCAAATACAATTGACAAAGACCAATTGGTAAAACATTAAAAAAAGAAAAAGCAATGAAACTGAAAATCAAGAAAGGCGACATGGTGAAAGTCATTACCGGCGAGTCCAAGGGTTCGCAGGGTAAGGTGCTTGAAGTCATCCCCGATGCCAACAAGGCTCTGGTGGAGGGTTGCAACCTGGTCTCTAAGGCCACCAAACCCAACGCCAAGAACCCGAACGGCGGCATTATCAAGAAAGAGGCCCCGATCCACATTTCAAACCTGATGGTTGTTGACGCTAAAGGAAACGCTACCCGCGTGGGAAGACGTTTGAACGACAAAGGCAAATTAGTTAGATATTCCAAAAAATCTGGAGAGGAGATCAAGTAATGTACACACCGAGATATAAAGAAAAATACCAGAAAGAGGTGCTTCCCGCCCTCAAGGAACAGTTCGGATTCAAATCCGTGATGCGTGTTCCCAGAATCACGAAGATATGCCTGAACCAGGGCCTCGGCAAATTCGGCATCGCCGACAAGAAGCTCATTGACATCGGCGTTCAGGAAATGACGATGATTGCCGGCCAGAAGGCTGTCGCAACCAAGTCCAAGAAGGATATCTCCAACTTCAAGTTGAGAAAAGGTATGCCCATCGGCGTCCGCGTGACCCTGCACGGCAACCGCATGTACGAATTCCTCGACCGTTTGGTGTCCGTCTCCATCCCGCGTATCCGCGACTTCAGAGGCATCAGCGACAAGGGCTTCGACGGCAGAGGAAACTACACGCTCGGTATTCCCGAACAGATCATCTTCCCGGAAATCGATATCGACAAAGTGGCTAAAATCAACGGTATGGATATCACGTTCGTGACCACAGCTCAGAATGACAAAGAATGTCTTGCATTATTGAAAGAATTTGGCTTACCCTTTAAAAATCAGAAGTAGTTATGGCAAAAGAATCTTTAAAAGCGAAAGAAATAAAAAGAGCAAAGTTAGTTGCTAAATATAGTGCAAAACGTGCTGAGTTGAAGAAAATCATGAAAGGTGATGACTATGACGCCAAGAAGGCCGCCGATATCGCCCTCCAGAAATTACCCCCCAACTCCAATCCCATCCGGATGCACAACCGCTGTCAGCTGACCGGCCGTCCGAAAGGCTACATCCGTCAGTTCGGCCTCTCCCGTATCAATTTCCGCGAGATGGCCATGAAGGGTCTGATCCCCGGCGTAAAGAAAGCAAGTTGGTAACATTTTAATTAAGAAGATTACAGTATGAATACCGATCCAATATCAGATTATTTGACTCGTTTGAGAAACGCTATCCGCGCGAATCACAAGGTGGTGGAGATCCCCGCCTCCAACGAGAAAAGAGCTATCACCAAGATACTCTTTGAAAAAGGTTATATTCTCAATTACAAGTTCGTCGATGATGTTCATCCCAAGATGATCAAGATCGCCTTGAAGTATCATCCTTCGACCAAACAGTCCGCCATCACGACCCTGCAGCGCGTCAGCCGTCCCGGTTTGCGTAAGTATGTCGGTGTGGATGAGATGCCCTCCGTGCTCAACGGCCTCGGCATTGCCATTGTCTCCACCTCCCACGGCATGATGACCGACAAGGAAGCCAAAGCCCAGAATGTCGGCGGCGAAGTTATTTGTTACATTAGTTAATAGGAGGAACTGCCATGTCAAGAATAGGAAAATTACAGATCGCCATCCCTTCCGGCGTAGAAATCAAGAGAGATGAGAAGTCCAACGTGGTCACCGTCAAGGGACCTAAGGGCGAACTCAAGCAGTATGTGGATCCCCGCATCGAACTCAACATCGAAGACGGCAACCTCCATCTCACCCGTCCCACCGACAGCAAGCGCGACAAGGCCATGCACGGCCTCTACAGAGCTCTGATCAACAACATGGTCACGGGCGTGTCGCAAGGTTTCCAGATCAAGATGGAAGTCATCGGCGTCGGCTACAAGGCGGAAGCCAAGGGTGCCCACCAGCTCGATATGGGCCTGGGTTACTCCCACAACATTCTTTTCGACTTCCCCGAGGAAATCAGTGTCGAGACCATCAACGAGAAAGGTAAGAGCCCTATCGTGATCCTCAAAGGCATCGACAAACAGCTCCTCGGCCAAGTCGCCAACAAGATCCGCTCTTACAGAAAACCTGAACCGTACAAAGGTAAAGGTATCCGCTTCGAAGGCGAGATTGTTCGTAAGAAAGCCGGTAAATCAGCAGAAAAATAATCTTGTAAATTTATTATTATGGCTAACAATAGAAAAGCATATAGAAGAAATAGGATTAAAAACCGCATACGCAAGATCGTCAGCGGTACGCCTACCCGTCCCAGACTGTCCGTGTTCAGAAGCAATCGCGACATCTATGTCCAATTGATTGACGATGTTGCCGGTGTCACGCTGGTTTCGGCCTCTTCCAAATTACCGGGTATCGCGGATCAGAAAGTCACCAAATGTGAGAAATCAGCTCTCGTGGGCAAGGAGATCGCCCAGCGCGCACTCAATGCCGGCATCAACGAGGTTGTATTCGACCGTAACGGATATTTGTATCATGGTAGAGTAAAATCTTTAGCAGATGCCGCTAGAGAAGGTGGTCTTAAATTTTAAACAGCAGAATTATGGCTAACGAGAATATTCAAAAAGTGAAACCCGCCGACCTCAAGCTCACGGAGAAGATGGTTGCGGTGAACAGAGTAACGAAAGTCACCAAGGGTGGACGTATTTTCAGCTTTGCCGCCATCATGGTGGTGGGCAACGAGAACGGTGTCGTGGGCTACGGTCTGGGTAAGGCCAGGGAAGTCTCCACGGCTATCGCCAAGGGTACCGAGGATGCCAAGAAAAACCTCATCCATGTGCCGATCCTGAAGGGTACGATCCCGCACGCCCAGGAAGGCAAGTACAGTGGCGCTACCGTCTTCATGAAACCCGCTGCCCCTGGTACCGGTGTCATCGCCGGCGGTGCTATGCGTGCCGTGCTCGAGAGTGTTGGCGTGAAGAACGTGTTGGCTAAGTCCAAAGGTTCCTCCAACCCGCACAGCGTGGTGAAAGCCACGATTGATGCCCTCTCCAAGATGCGCGATGCCTACACCGTGGCTACGGTGCGCGGCGTCAGCCTCGACAAGGTTTTCAACGGCTAATATGGCCGTATCCATACACATGAAGGGAGTACCGATGAGGTGCTCCCTTTTTTTGTTGCCTGTTAGAGGGTAACTGCTGACCATTGGCAATTAGGTGTTGGCTGTTGGATGCATGAATTTGAGACTTTTGCGGGTTGAACACTTGTGTCTTGGTGTTAAATTAACAATTAATTGTTAAAATACAAAATAAATTCACATTATATTGTTTTGTATTAAAATTATTGTTATTTTTGCAGCGTAAAAACTAAAGAGATGATGAAACCGGATGTTGCATCTATTCAATGCCTGCAAGAGGCACAATGCGCAGATCCAAAACTATTAATAGTTAACTGTTGAAATCCAACCTTATGACACCAACCAACCCAAACCCACAAGAATTGTCCTGGGCCGAAATCAAGAACATTGTCTATGCAGTTTCGGAACAGGTGAAGGAAACCTCCGAACAAATCAAACAGACTGACCTGCAGCTCAAACAGACTGACTTGCAGCTCAAACAAACAGACAAGCAGATAGAGGAGACCAACAGAAAATACAAAGAACTGGCTACGGCGTTCACCTCCACTATCGGCAACCTGACTGAAGGACTTCTGGACCCTTCTGCCGTGTGCATATTCCAGAAGGCCGGATTCGAAGTAAATCGCTATTTTGGCGATATTAAGAAAAAGGACAAAAACAAGAAACTGGAGATGCAGATAGACCAGTTTATGGTGAACGGTACGACGGCTATCGCGATGGAGATCAAGACCACCTGCACGCCAGAGAAGATTGACTATTTTATCAATAAGATGGACCGGTTCAAGGATCTGTTTCCGGAATACGCCGACAAGACCGTATATCTGGCCATAGCGGCTATCAAGTACGAGAAGGAGAGTGACACCTATGCGCACGAAAAAGGCCTGATGGTGGTGCGCGCCACACCCGACAATATCTTCACCCTCGACTCCACAGAGGGCGACACCCTGCTGACGTTCTAAAAGATAGGAGGGGGTAGAAAGGATGTCTTTTGAAAAGGCTCGGAATTATCTTATCCCCCAAGCTTGCGTGTCGTAGGCGGCCTCGACTCGGTTTTCGATGCTGTCGTCCAGCGGAGCGAAGAAGTCCATGCCGGTAAGCTTTTCCATCTCGTCGATGCTCTTGCAGTATTCGCGCAGCGGCTTGTGCCCCGGTTTGTTCTCGAAGTAGAAGCCGACGGCGTTCCACTCCCCACGGATCTTGCATAGAATGACCTTGAAAAAACCGTCCGGCACGGCCACCTGATGCCGCCCGATGGTTTGCGGGTGGTCGGACATGATGGGGCCGCACACAATATAGATGCTTTGGTACTGTTTTGCCCACCCGCGGATGCGCTCCTCAAGGATGCGCCAGTCGCCGCTGTTGAGGTCGTGGTCCTGCGGGCAGATGTTGGAGAGGTAGAAGCACTCTTCCATGGCCTGCGGGTCCCATTTCATGTCGCCGGCAGGGGCCATGTGGCCGTGGTCGTAGCCCGACTCCTTGTAGTCGTAATATTGCGCGGTGGCTCCTTTCACGTCAGGGTCGGGCACGAAGAACTGCCCCCGCGGCAGCGTGCCAGAGGCCTCCTCGCGCGTGAGCTCGTAAGCCACCCAGTTGGGGATGCGCCATTTTTCGTTGTAGCTGACCGTGTAGCCGCAGTGCTCGATGGTCTGCCCCGTCCTGCTGGCGGTGAACACCGGAATCTCCAGCATGTCCGGGTCTTCGGGGAGCCTTTGGCCAGCCAGATTCCCGGCCCTGCCTTGGAAATGACGGCTGACAAACAGCGTGAGGATGCCCATCACGATAACGGCGGCTATGATGAGGAAATATCTGTTTTTCTTCATTGTAAGAAATTGTTTTTGAATCGGTTGCATTATATAATTGAACCATGCAAAAATAATCTTTTTTCTGTATCTTTGCTGCCTGTAAACTACAGGACTTATGATGGAAATTCTGATTGATGCGGGAGCCACCAAGACGGCGTTTACCCTGCTATACGGCAAGGGCCGGAAGCCGGGGACACTCACCTGCGACGGCATTAACCCTAACTATACGGAGCAGAGCGACATACTGCGTGTGTTTGCCCAGTTTGTACGGCAGTACCCCGAATCGGCGCACACGGACCTGGTGCGCTATTACGGGGCAGGTTGCGCCTCCCCGGCCAACCGGCAGCGCATGACGGAGCTGATTGCGGCTTTTTTCCCGCTGGCGGAGGTGCGCGTCTTCTCCGACCTGATGGCGGTATGTCACGCGCTCAGCGACGGCGGGCCCTGCATTGCGGGTATCTTGGGCACGGGAGCAGCCTCCTGCCTGTACGACGGGAAGGATATTGCGAAAATTGCGCCCTCGCTGGGCTACATGCTCGGCGATGAGGGCAGCGGCACGAACATGGGCAAGCGCCTGCTGACCGCTTATCTCAACGGAAGCCTGCCTGCCGCGTTGGCAGACCGGTTGCAGACGGAACATGGCCTGACGCGGCAAAGTGTCATCGACCGCATTTACCGGCAGCCGGCCCCGAATGCCTTCATGGCCTCCTTTGCACCGTTTTTACGCCAACACCTTAGATATAAGTTCGTTCACGGCTTGGTTCTGCAGGCTTTCGAGGACTTTTTCGCCTCGCAGAAAATCCATTATCCCGATGCGGAAACACTGACATGGCATTTTGCCGGCTCGGTGGCCTTCCATTTCCAGAAAGTGGTGCGCGAGGCAGCGGCGCGACAGTGCTGTCGTGTTGGGGAAATTGTGGATGCGCCGATGCCGAAATTGGTGGAAAATTTCACAACTTCTAATCATCAAAAATGCACGTAAAGTGTAGTTTTTTTCGTTATCTTTGCCGCCTCAAAAAAAAATATCATTTACCAAAAAAAATACTGAAAATGAAGAAAGTACATGGCCTTTTTTTGTGCCTGATGCTGGCCTTGATTGGAGTCAACGCCCAGTCCTATCAAGTGATTGAGAACTCGTACCAACATGTGAGGGTGTCCTTTGAAACGCCAACGATTCAAACAGAAGATGTTAAAGTTGGATTGGATTTTTACACTCGCCTTATCGTGGATGACTATATCTACTCGCAGGAAGTGGGTGCTCCGCAGCTGCCCGTATTCTCCAGACTGCTGGAGATTCCCCTGTGCGATTCCGTCTTGGTCAGTGTGGTCTCCAGCGACTATGTGGAAATGGACGCCTCGGAGCTGGGTGTGAACCACGCCATCATTCCTGTGCAACCGTCTTATCCCAAATCCTATCGTGGTGAGAAGCCCTTCGTGAAGAATGCAGACCTTTATGCGCGGAACGAGATGTACACCCAACCTTTGGTTCGCGTGGAGAAAAGCGGCATCATGCGTGACGTGAATCTGGCCAATATTGCTTTCTCCCCGGTGTCATACAATCCGGTGACCGGCAAATTCCGCATTTACCGGCGGGTGGAGGTGGAGGTGTCTTACCTCAACGCCAACATTCCGGCCACCATGGAGATGAAAGCCCGCTATGGCAGCCCTCTGTTCAACGTGGCCGAGCAGACAGTGATGAATCCCATGCCCCGCACCCGTGACGAGTTCACCCAGACGCGCATCAAATATCTCATCATCGCAAATTCCATGTTTGCCAATAACGACAACCTGCTTGCGTATGCCAACTGGAAGAAACGTATCGGCTATGATGTCGTGATTGCCTACACCGGCGATGCGAATGTGGGCACCACCACTACCTCCATCAAGAACTACATCATGACGCATTATAACAACGCCACACCCGAGAATCCTGCTCCTTCGTTCATCCTGCTCGTGGGTGATGTGGCGCAGGTGCCGGCGTTCAGCACTCAGGTCAGCGGCGAGAACCATGTCACCGACCTGTACTACGCCACCTGGACCTCTGGCGACTATATTCCGGACTGCTACTACAGCCGGTTTTCTGCGCAAAACGTCAGCCAGCTGATTCCGCAGATTGAAAAGAACCTCATGTACGAACAATATTCCATGCCCGACCCCTCGTATCTGGGCAAAGCTGTGTTGATTGCGGGTACGGACAATAACTGGTCCCCTACTCATGCCAACGGCCAGATCAATTACATTGCCAATAATTATATCAGCTCGAATTCATCCACGCATAACTATACGACGATATATACGCATTTGTACCCCTGCACCAATCAGGCGGCCACCATTCGCAGCGAAATCGGGGCTGGCGTAGGTTGGGCGAACTACACGGCGCATGGGTCGGAAGACGGTTGGTATCAGCCGGAATTTGACAATTCGCATGTGTCTGCCATGACCAACGAGGGCAAATACGGTGTGATGATCGGCAACTGTTGTGTCAGCGGCAAGTTTAATGAATCTACCTGCTTCGGGGAGGCGCTTTTGAGAGCGGCCAACAAAGGGGCTATGGCCTACATTGGAGCTTCCAACAACAGCCTTTGGAACGAGGATTTCTATTGGGCGGTAGGTCTGCGCAGCAATATCACGGCCAATGTGTCCTATAACGCATCCAACCTGGGTGCGTACGACCGGGTGTTCCATACGCATAGTGAGAGCCACGACAAATGGGTGACCACACTGGGCGGCATTGTCATGGCTGGCAACGCTGCTGTGGAGTCCTCCACATCAAGCGAAAAGCGCTATTATTGGGAGATTTACCATGTGTTTGGCGATGCTTCCATCCGTCCTTATCTGGGTATTCCCTCCCAAATGGTTGTCTCTTGTCAGGATATTCTGATGGTGGGTGCCACCTCGCTGGTGGTACAGGCCCCGGCATACGCCTATGTGGCCCTCACGTATCAGAACAATGTGGTGGCGGCAGGCTTCGCTGATGCGAATGGCGACATCACTTTGTCCTTCGACCCGCTGCAGGTCGGCACATATGAGCTGGCCGTGGGTGCGCAGAATTATATCCAATATTTTAAGAATATCAATGTTATCGTGGCCGATGGTCCGTATGTGATGGCTAACCAGCTGTCAACAAGCGGTAGCGAGACACCCGTGGTGGGAACTTCCGTAAATCTGGACCTTATACTGGAGAACGTGGGTGTGGCGGCAGCCTCGAACATTACGGCGACTTTGAGTTCGCTTACCGCAGGTGTCACCGTGACCAATGCCACCTGTACCTGCAATCCGTTGACTCCCAATGCATCCTCTAATATTAGCAACGCGTTTACGGTCAGTATTCCCGAGACGATGGAAGATGGTGACAGAATTGATTTCCATCTGACGGTCAGTTGGAACGGCGGACAGAATGAACGCAACGTTTCCTTCATCGTGGCGGGCCCGTTATTCCAGCAGGCCAATGTGACCATCCGGAACCAGAACGGATACACTACCATCAATCCCGGCGATTTGACAACGGTAACGGTGGTATGCTTGAATAACGGTCATGCGGTCCTTCCCAATGCTGTGGTGAAACTGACGTCCAGATTCAGCGGTGCTGTTGTCAACACCCCCGCCTATTCGATCACGCAGTTGCAACCCGGTCAGTCCAGCACCAACGCATTTCAGGTGCAGGTGGGCAATGATGTGCCGTCAGGCTCGCTGATCCCCCTCTATTTACATAAACTGGTTGCAGGCCAGGATAAAGTGGATACGCTTTATATGCTGGTGGGTTCCTCAATGGAGACGTTCGAGACGGGCGACTTCTCGGCTTTCGACTGGCAGAATACAGGTACTAACAGATGGATTATCACCACCTCACTGCCGTATGCGGGAGCCTATTGTGCCCGTTCCAAACAGAATCTGGGGAATCAACAGAGCTCAGAGATGCAAATCACATTGAATGCATACTCCGATGGCGTGGTTTCCTATTATCGGAAGGTCTCTTCAGAAAGCAATTATGATTTCTTCTATTTCTTTATTGATGGGGAAGAAAAGGAAAAAAAATCCGGTACGGTGTCATGGGGCTTGTCCTCATTCCCGGTATCTGCAGGTACCCATACCTATAAGTTTGTATATGAGAAAGATTTCAGTTCAGCGAGCGGTAGCGATTGCGCTTGGATTGACAATGTGACCCTTCCCGGAGCCGGCACTAAGGTTACGGAGGATCTGCCGGACGGCGTGGGTGTGGAAGCCCATGAGGCCGCTCAGGTGCATGTGTTCCCCAATCCCGCCGCCGATCGTGTGACTGTTACCGCCGAAGCCCCGATAGAACACATTATGCTTTATGGCATGGACGGCCGCTTGCTGGGAACCCAGATCGGCGACGGCGATACACATCAGGTGGATGTGCATCAGCTCGCTTCGGGTATCTATCTTCTGAAAATCTGTCTGAAAGATGGTGGAATGGTGAACACTAAAATCATCAAACGCTAATGTCGAACACATCGCAAC
>JBGUMF010000036.1:0-29861 GCA_045116675.1 Bacteroidales bacterium | reverse complement strand
CGGCCTGCGGGCAACACTTACGTAAACATCTACATCATTGCCAATTTTTTTTTAGTTTTGCATCAGAAAAAACGGATTGCTTTTAGTGCATCCACAACATTAAAATAATAGAAGAATGAAGGAAAAGAACAACAATAGACCTCCCCAAGGCAAGGCAAAAATTGTGTGCAAATACATTGGGCTATTTTTGGCATACTTAATACTTTTCACGGCAGTTGGCTTTTTTGCTGATTATTTTGCGGAAAAGAAGAAACCAAGTCTTGAATATTGGTGGCTTGATGCTATAGGGGCGTTGGTAGCAACCGTAATTATTTATTTTATTTATAGGAGAAAGAACGGAGACCAAAAACCTGATTAACAGCCATTTTCCAGAAACCTCCTCAACTCCCCTATCGAGAATCAATGCCTAACGTCTCCTCTGCAACAGGGCAAACTCCTCAACTTTGCCGTGGTTGTCTATTCCCGTTGCATTTGACAGTCAGCACCGTGTCGGGCCACCAGACGGTTTCCTGCCAGTGTTGCGTTAAGTTCTTGACCACCGCACTGTCGAGTTGCACGTATTGGGAAACGGCATCCTGAGCCGTAAAGGTGATAGTGACGGTCTGTGCCGAAGCCGCCGTACACACAAATACGAAAAGCAAAGAGAGCAAATGTCTTTTCTTTGTTGGTCTTTTGAATAAATGTACAAATTTCGCGTATCCTTTATTTGATTTTACCTAACCGTATGCCAACCTTGACATAGCCGTAATGGAGATTGGTTTTTCGGGTTACATGAAACAGGTTGTATCCCGCACTTATCGTAGCCCGCTGGTATTCCAGACCCGCTCCAGCATTTAACCGAAAAACCGTCATGGGGAAAATATTGTAATACTGACCCTGGTAATACACCAATTGTCCAAAACGGGTGATAAAATCCGCACCCAATGATACATCCAGATAGGGCTGGAAAGGACCGTTAACAAACGGGAAAAAACGAAGGTTAAACATCAAAGGGAAATCCGCCACATCAAAACCGGTATAACCGGCAGCCGGTGAAAGAAACAATGCATCGATTCCTGACTGGATACCTACGAAAAATTGATTCCAACAACGGAATCCAAGCGAAACGTTCAACAGCGGCCCAGCCTCATCAGACGCAAACAAGCACCCTCCTTCGATATAGGCCTGGAACCTCACCTTGTTCACCAGGTCATTTCCGGGTCTGTATTTTGGCAAAAGTTTCTTGGGGTCCGTTTCGACATCGTTGTACACCTCTTTGCTACCGTTGGCATATTTGATATAGAACACATCCCTTTTGGCAATCTGATACGACGGGCCATCCTGATTGTCCCACTTTTTGTACGTAATCTCATCAATGCCAATTATAAGCACCTTGGCCTCGATCTCCTCCGCATTGCGAAGCACGATGATGTCTTGGGCATATAGTGAGGAGATACCAAAAACCACAAAAACAATTACCCATATAATTTTATTCATCATTGATACTTTTAACGGCAAAAATACGCATTTTGCCAATAGAATTTATGTTGACAAACATTTTTTAGTATTTTCAAGTTAAAACACAATTATTTATAGGTTTGGAGGTTACACCAACCCACTTATGTCTTGGATATCTGAGGGTTCCGCCTTTTACAGAAACATCCTCGTCCGCTGCTGATACTCCGCGCCAAGTTCCCGACAAACAAGCAGTACGACCGCAAAGGCTATGGCATACAGCAAAACTGAAACTGCGGGATTTTTTCAACGTCACGCCAGCATCTTTCAGAAAGTGTAATGGACCCCGAGATTCACACTCCAGTCGAAATAATGGGCGTCATACCGTTCGGCGAAGAGGCATCCATAACCCGGGCGGAAATCAAACTGCAAGGCCACCGGCGCATTGAACTTGTATTCCAGTCCCAAGATGCCGTTAGCGCCACATTTCCCGAAGTCGCTGCGGGTGTGCCACACGCCGAAGATGCCCTCATACTGGATGGTGTTCCAGCTGTATCCGATGCTGGCCCCAATACCGACTAAGCCGTACAGGCCGCCGGCCAGATGCCCTTCGAACATGAAGTTGGGGTTCAACTCCAACGTCCAGATGTTCACGCCCGTGAGGTCCAGGTTCCGGAAACGCCCGTCGGTCACAATATATTTGGTGCCCAAATCCACCTGAAAGGCGAAATGATTGCCTCCGAAGGTCTTGAACGAGAGGGCCTGCATGTTGCCCACCGTGACACCTATCCCGTTTTTATACGGAGCTTGAGCCTGTACATTCATTAAAACGCCCATCAAAATAGCAAAGGCGACGAGAAGTTTTGAACTTTTCTTCATAACTCAAATTACATTTTTTGTTTAACACTTTTATAATATTACTACTTTATAATCAGCTTCTTGGTCACGAAATTCCCTGAAATTTCTATCCTTACAAAATAAATGCCCGACGGCAGTTGCTCCACATTAATCCGGCCACTGTAGTCGTTGACATTTTGACTCAACACAGCTTTGCCACTGTTGTCAAAAATGGTCAGTTCCTTGATAATTCCAATGGTTGAATTGATGGTGAAAACATTGTCCGTCGGATTCGGGGAAATAGTGATATTCTTATCGAGAGAATGCTGGTCAACATAGGTTCCATCATTTCCCTTCAAGTGGAAAACCAACGTGTCAACACGCCCCGCATCCGGATAACCATTATAGAAATAATCATCGCAGAAAACCGTAGTGATGATAATCATCGCATCCTTCACCTCTTCCGCATCAAAATGGGCCGTATCTACAATGGCCACATGAATCTTCCGCACGGTATCCCCCTGCTGATAAAAAAACTCGTTCACTATATCATTCAACTCCACCGTATTCTGTCCAACATCAACCGTTACCTTATAATCACGGCCCACTTCCGCCATATCGGGATGAGCAGTCGGAAACGACAGATGTGTTCTGTACATTCCAGAAAGCAGCGGCCTAGGAAGCGTGTATTTCACATCCACCTCACGGCAGTTCTGCACCAGAGTGTCGCCCAAACCCGATATATTCCACACCGTATCCATTTTCATGGATGGGCTATGGAAACTGCCCTCTTCCAGAAAAATACCCGAATCATAATATCCATCGTAGCCATCCGCAATCGCCAGATGCATGTGATAATTCCGACAGGCCAATATTGTAGCCGAAGCCGTCAGTTTTACCGTATATCCGTTAAAAACAGGGGGTGAATTGCTATTTTGATGATAATATTGCGTGTTAGTCAGGATACACGGCGTTGCAGATCCATGCGACACGCCACCATTCACCGTATTAATGGCTACTGGGGTAATACCATTGGGCAACAGGGCCACATTCCACGAAGCGATGGTGTTGGTCACTGGATTGTATCCTTTTATAAAAAAACCGAACTCATCGCTATAGCTTGAACAGACAAAATCCGGATACTCTTCCGAAGCAAACACATAATTGAATGCCACCGTATCGGAAAAGGACACAAAATCGAAATCCATTGCAGCCCGGTCATGAATAGGGCAAAACATAATCGTCGAAAGTAGTGCGTCGGGAGTAACCGTATCATTTGTAACTTCAATATTGGCATTCAAACTACTATGTTGGGAAATGGAACTCAAGTTACTCGTTGTCATCACGATGCCGGAGGCAATGGGAAAATTCACATTCCCACGATTGAAAATGCCAATCTGTGGATTAGAGGATATGGAGCCCGATGTCGTGGTGTTGGCTCCGTATGTAAAGGTCCCGTTGCTCAGCACCACCCCTTCACCAGCCAATTGCTGCCGAATCAGGGAATCGGGAGTTGATGGGGCCGGTGAAACGGTGAAGCCTTGGGCGTGTCCCAACGCCACACAGCACAAAAGCCCTATTGTCCAAATAAAAGTTCTAGTTCTCATCGTAATATTATTAATTGTTAAACATTCAACAAACAGGTCAAAACTTTCGCCTTATAGCAAGGGGGTGCAAAGGTACATTTTTTCTGGCCCCCTCTGCAATTTTTATCGTCATGATATCGTTAATCTCATGTTGAAATTAAAAACACGTTTTATGAAGAGATTTTTCTCCTTACTTCTGCTGATCACCTTGGCAAATGTACTGTTTGCCCAGACCCGCCACACGGTCAGCGGCTTCATCGTGGATTCCCTCAACCGCGAGAAGATCTTCTACGCCACCATCGGACTGCTGACGCCAGACTCCAACGCCGTCGTGGTAGGCCACACCTTCTCCGATGCCACGGGCAAGTTCGTGCTGGACGACATCCCCAACGGCAGCTATGTGCTGAAGGTCTCCCTCGTGGGCTACGACCTGCTGACCAAGTCCGTCACGGTGGAGGGCAACCAGAAAACGGTGAATCTGGGAGAAGTGGGACTGAAAAAGGTGAGCGGTTTTTTGCAGGAGGTGCAGATCAAGGGCGAGAAGCCCGTCTATATGGTGGATGGCGAGAAGACGCTCTACAACGTGGCCGAGGACCCCACTGTGCAGTCGGGCTCCGCGGCGGATGCCTTGCAGAACGCGCCCGGCGTGGAGGTGGACGTGGAGGGCAACGTGACGCTGCGCGGCGTCTCCTCCGTGGAGATCTGGATCAACAACAAGCCCTCCAACATGAACGCCGAGGCCCTCAAGAACTTCATCCAGCAGATGCCCGCGGGCAGCATCGAGAAGATCGAGGTCATCACCAACCCCTCGGCACGCTACAGTGCCCAGGGCAGCGGCGGCATCATCAACATCGTAACCGCTTCCAAGATCAAGAAAAACAGCTTTTTGAGCTTCGGTGTGCGCGGCTCCTCCACGCCCGACATCACGCCTTTCATCTCCTACGTTTTTGCCAATGAAAAATTCTCCATCAGCACCTATCTTAACTACTCCTATAGTATCAACAAAAACAAGAGCGAATCCTTCGGTGCCATCCTGACCGATGCGGGCGACACCTCCACCACCATCCACAGCATCAACCAGTTCCGCCAATTGGGTCATGATTTCGGGCTCTACATCAACGGTTCCTACACGCCCGACACGATGAATAGCCTTTACTTCTGGGCGGGCACTTATCCCGGTTTTGGCAACTACACCTACTGGGATTCCACCTACTATCAGGAATACATCTACAATCCCAGCGACCGCTCTTTCTTCAACGACCAGGGACAAAGCACCTTAGGTGGTGGCGGCTATGGCGGAATGTGGTACGAGCACAAGTTCAACAGCAAAGGCCACAAGATCAGTGCCGACATAAGTTTCTGGACTTGGGGCAGAAAACAAACCGGAGACGCATCACGCGACTACTTTTATTTGGATCATTTGGACAAGAAGCAAAAACAGCAAAACCGATACCGGTCGTTTGGCCTGAACGCTTCATTGGACTATACCATTCCATATCACAAGGATGGGGAGATAGAAATAGGTGTGTCGGGAGACTATGATCCCCGCTTGAATTATCAGCGTTATGACACGCTGGTGTTCTCCACCGGCGAATATGTGCTGGATGAGATCCGTTTTAAGGATGTGCGCAGTCGTGACGGAAGTTTTGACGCCTACGCCACCTTGCAGCACCGCTTTGGCGGTTTCACCCTCAAGGGCGGCCTGCGCACCGAGTATGAAATCTACAATCTGAATGTGCTCAATGCTCCTGAATATAGTGTACACAAGGGCTATTGGGGGCTTTACCCCTCCCTCCATTTAAGTTACCGCACCAAAAATATGCACAACTTCAAACTCAGTTACACCCGCCGTGTGAACAACCCCGACGGCGATGATTTGTGCACCTTTATCGATTACGGTGAGGATGGTTACAGTACAGGAAATCCCGATTTGCGGCAGACCTTCACCAACTCCATTGAGGCCGGATGGACCAAGTACATCAACAAGTTCGGCAACATCGGCCTCAATGCCTGGTTCAAGAACAGCAAAGATGAGTTCAGCCAGCAGTCGGATGTGGCCTACAGTCCCTTCTTCGGGCGCATGGTCTCGTTCACCATGCCGGTAAATGCAGGCAAGTCGCTCAACACAGGCGCGGAACTCAACGTGATGTACCGTCTCAAAGCTTTCATGAACATCCGTTTCTACGCCAACCTGTATTATAAGAAATCCTCATTCCAATTCCGCCATGAGGAAACGCCCTACACCGTAGACAATTTGGGTTACAGTTTCCGTTTGAACTTCTGGGCCAAGCTGTGGAAGGTGCTGGAGGTGAATGCCTCGGCCAACTACAGTTCCAAGAGTGTGTCCATGTTCACGGTGACGCGCCCGCGCTACAGCATCGATGCCGGCTTGCGCGCCGAGTTCTGGAAGCGCCGCATCTCCGTGCATCTGGACGTGCACGACATCTTCAACTGGAACAAGACCACCACCGACATCAACAACCCATACTACAGCGTGAGCAGCACCACGTGGAGCAGTTGGTGGGGCCGCAGCATCCGTGCGGGCATCACCTTCAAGTTTGGAAAGATGGAATTAGAGGGAGCGCAGGCGCAGGCCCAAGGCGGTGGCGGCCAAGGTGCGAAAATGTAAAAAAAAAGCAGCCGATTGGCTGCTTTTTTTTAGTACTCCATCATGGGATCCAGCTCTTTGGCCTGGTCAATCATCTTCTGGAGTTCGGCAACGGACGGCACGCGGCCCACCAAATGTTTGGCCTCGTTGATCTCGTTCATCTTCGCACAGAGATTCTCGGCCACGCGATGGCGGAATTCCTTCACGGTATCCACGCCAGCAGCCTCCAGCAACTCGGAGAATTGCGGTCCCACACCGTTGATACGCATCAGATCGGCATGGTTCGCCCACGTGAGGATCAGTTTCGGGGAGATGCCCGTCTTATCAGCCAATTCGGCACGACCGGCCGGTTTCTTGCCCTTTTCCAGTAATTCTTCCACCGTGTTGATACCGGCTTCCGTCAGTTTGGCGGCATAAACATCGCCAATACCTTCTACATCGATAATTTTGTAGCTCATAATACTTGTGATTTAAATTTGTGCAAAAATAGTAAAAATAAGAATCTTTCATAAGGCAAAAAAAATTTCTTCGTTTTTTTGAAAAATAAAGGCACCGAAAAAATCAACATTCCATTTTAATGATTATCTTTGCACCTTTTATTTTTTTTAACGGAAATAAGCATTGTAATCATCTGCAATATGAAAAAACATTCCACCCTTGTCATCCTGCTCCCCATCTTCTTCGCCTTTTTCGTGATGGGCTTTGTGGATGTGGTCGGCATTGCCACCTCCTACGTCAAGACGGACTTCCAGCTGTCGGAGCGCGCCTCCGGATTCCTGCCCTCGATGGTTTTCCTGTGGTTCCTGCTGTTGTCTATCCCCACGGCATCCCTGATGAACCGCATCGGGCGCAAGAACACCGTGCTTTTGAGCATGATCATCACCATCGTCGGCATGATCATCCCGTTCATCAGCTACACGCTGACCACCTGCTGCCTTGCCTTTGTGCTGTTAGGTGTGGGGAACACACTATTACAAGTATCCCTTAACCCATTGATCTCCAACATGCTGTCCGGCGAGCTGCTCACCAGTTCCATGACGGGCGGGCAGGTCATCAAGGCGCTGTCGTCCTTCTGCGGACCCTTCATCGCCATCTTTGCCACCAACGTGCTGGGCAACTGGCACTACATCTTTCCCATCTTCGCTGCCATCACGCTGATTTCCGGCCTGTGGCTCTATTTCACCAAGGTGGAACGGGAAGAGCAGCCGGAGACGACCTCCATCGGGGAATCCTTCAAGTTGTTGGGCGACCGCAACATCCTGTTGCTTTTCCTGGGCATCGTGGCGGTGGTGGGCATTGATGTGGGTCTCAATATGGAATCCTCCAAACTGCTGATGGAACGTCTCGGTGTCGATCTGGCCGCCGTGGCCTACGCGCCCAGCGTCTATTTCCTGTGCCGCACCATCGGCGCCTTCATCGGCACGGCCCTGCTGGCCAAGATGAGCACCGTACGCTACTTCCGCTACAACATCATCGCCGCCTTCGTCGGCATGATTGTTTTGTTCTTCCTGCACGGCAAAATTTCCATCCTGCTCTTCATCGGTCTGGTGGGCTTCTTCTGCGCCAGCATCTTCTCGGTCATCTTCTCCTTAGCCATGCGTTTACGCCCTGAGAAGGCCAACGAGATTTCCGGCCTGATGGTCACCGGCATTGTGGGCGGAGCCATCGTGCCGCCGGTCATGACATCCCTGTCAGAGGGCATGGGCAGCCAGAACGGGGCCCTCATCATCCTCGCCCTGTGCATCGCCTACCTCATCTATCTCTCATTCCGCATTAAAATCCAAGACGAAAAACAATAACATTCCAAACAACCCGGAATCATAATGAAACGAATCATCATCCCATTCCTCTGTTTCTTTGTCCTGCTGGCCGGCAACATGGCCACTGCGCAGGAGAGTCCCGTAAAATGGACCTTCAAGACTGTAAAAATCAACGACTCGGTGGCGGAGCTTCAATTTCATGCCACCATTGACAACGGCTGGCATTTCTATTCGCAAACCAAGGATGCCAAGTGCATCGAGATCCCCGCCACGTTCACCTTCACGCCGGATGCGAAATACAAGCGCATCGGAAAGGTGCAGGAGCCCAAGGCGCAGGAAGAGTACGACGATCTCTTCGACTGCACATCGCGGTTTTTCACGAAGGCTGTCACGTTCCGGCAGCGGGTGCAAGTACTGGACGACCAGCCCTTTACCATCAAGGGCAAGGTGGAAGGCCAGGCCTGCATCGAAGGTCGCTGCACCCCTGTGGAACAGAAGTTCTCTTTCGAACTGAGGGACTACCATCCGGCCGTGGCGACTGCCGCCGAAGTGGAAGAGCCTGTGGAGGATACGGCCACGGCCACCATCACGCCGGCACCGGAAGAACCTCAAACAACCACGACCGACCCCGAGAAAGAGGAGTCGCTGTTACTCTACTTCCTGATCGCCATTGGCGGCGGTCTGGCCGGTTTGGTGATGCCATGCGTCTTCCCGATGATTCCCATGACGGTCTCCTTCTTCTCCAAAGAGGGACACAAGGGCAAACGCGACGCCCTGCTGTACGGATTGTTTATCGTCTTGATATTCCTCACCATCGGTCTGGTGCTGTCGGCCATCTTCGGTGCAGACTTAGGCAACATCATGAGTACCCACTGGATACCAAACCTGCTTTTTGCAGTCATCTTCCTGATATTCGCATTCTCGCTGCTCGGCTATTTTGAGATCACCCTGCCGAGCTCGTGGGTCAACGGCTCCGCCAAGCGCCAACGCCAGGGCGGTATCGCCGGCATCTTCTTCATGGCTTTGACCTTGGTGCTGGTCTCCTTCTCCTGCACGCTGCCCATCGCAGGTGCCGTGGCACTCAACGCCGCTGGCGGCACCTTCCTGAAGCCCATCATCGGCATGTTGGGATTCTCTTTGGGTATTGCTGTGCCGTTCACCATCTTCGCCCTCTTCCCTGGGCTGCTGAAGAAACTGCCCAAGTCGGGCGGCTGGATGAACACGCTGAAAGTGATCCTCGCCTTCGTGGAGCTCGCCTTCGCCCTGAAGTTCATCAACGTGCCCGACCAGACCTACCACTGGGGCATCCTCGACCGCGAGGTCTATCTGGCCTTTTGGATCGTGATCTTCTCCCTGTTAGGTCTCTACCTGCTGGGCAAAATCCGCTTCCCGCTCGATGACGAATATCCTGTCCAGAAAAGCTGGTTCCGTTTTACGCTCGCCATCTTCGTCTTCACCTTTGTCGTCTATATGATCCCCGGCATGTTCGGTGCCCCGCTGAAGGCCATCTCCGGCTGGCTGCCGCCGATGACTACGCAGGACTTCGACATCTCCACCATTGTGCGCAACGAGAGCGGCAATTCCACCTACCAAATGGATGAGGATCCACTATACGCCGACAAACTCCATATCCCCTTCGGCATCAAGGGCTACTTCGACTACGACCAGGCGCTGCGCGTGGCCAAGAAGGAGGGCAAGCCGGTGTTCCTGGACTTCACCGGCCACGGCTGCACCAACTGCCGCAACGTGGAAAACGCCGTCTGGATAGATCCCGAGGTGCGCCGCATTTTCGCCGAGGAGCTCATCGTCTGCACCCTCTACGCCGACGATAAGACCATTGAGCTGCCCGAAGACGAAAAAGGCAAGCTGAAAGATGCCGATGGTGACCCCATCACGATGCTGGGAGCCAAGAACCGCCTGATTGAGCAGACGAAATACCACGAAAACTCACAGCCTTGTTATTTCGTGGTGGATCCCGATGGCAACATACTTTCCGGTCCCACCTATTATGAGCGCAATAAAGACAAGTACATCGAATTCCTGCGCAAAGGCATCGACGCGTATTCCAGTAAAGTGGGAAAGAATTAAAACGGAAATCGTTTTTTTGAGTATCTTTGCGGCGGCAAAATAAAAGACTGCCCGCATTTATAAAATTGTTTTTTCACTAAAACCCTACAATATAGACCTCTGATATGGCTTTTGCGAACCCTCTTCTGCTTTTTGGTCTGGCTGCCATCCTCATCCCGATTATCATCCATCTGTTCAATTTCAGACGATACAAGACGGTGTATTTCTCCAACGTGAAGATGCTGGAGGACATCAAGAAGAAGACCAAGCGGGAACAAACCATCCAACAGTTGGTGGTGCTGGCTCTCCGCGTTCTGGGCATTGCCGCTTTGGTGCTGGCCTTCGCCCAACCTTTCATCCCCAACAGCAACTCCAAAAGCCGCAACGGGAACCTGGTATCCATTTTCTTAGACAACTCCTACTCCATGGAGGCCAACAGCAAGGACGGCACCCTGCTCTATGAGGCGGTGGATGCAGCGAAGAACATCGTCAACGCATTCGGCTTCAACGACGACTTCGTGCTCACCACACAGGATTTCACCGGCGAGGAGTCGCACATCCTCAACAAGGACCAGATTCTGGAGCTTTTGGACAACATCAAAGTCTCCCCCAAAAGCCACACATGGAAAGAGATTCTCACCTTTGAGGAGAACAGCTGTTCCAACTCGCAGAAAGGCAACATCGTACATTATTACATATCCGATTTCCAAAAAAACAACTTCAATATCGCGCTGATGCGCACCGACAGCAGTACCAGCACGTTTCTGGTGCCGCTGCCTACCCAATACAGCAACAATGTGGGCATTGACAGCTGCTGGTTCCTCTCGCCCGTATTCAAGGTCGGGAATCAAGTGACCCTTTTCGCACGCATCCACAACTATGGCGAGGAGGAGCTCAACAAGCTGCCGCTCAAGCTGTACGTCAACGACAAGCAGAAAGCTGTGGCCGCCATTGACATCCCGGCAGGTGCCTACATCGACTGCAGGATGGTTTACAACATTGAGGAGGTTGGCACGCAATGCGCCCGTCTGGTGCTGGAAGACGCGCCCATCACTTTCGATGACCAGCTGTTCTTCACCTACGAAGTCACTGACAACACCCGCATCGCAGCCATCACTGACCGCGACGGCAACCGTTTCCTGTCGGCCCTGTTCGGAAAAGATTCCGTATTCACCTACCTGCCCATGCCATACACGCAGGTCAATTACTCCCAGCTGAAGCAATGCGGCGTGGTGGTGCTGAACGAAATCCCCAAGATCTCCAGCGGGTTGGCTGACGAGCTGGCGAAATTCGTCAAGAGCGGGGGGACCCTGTTGGTCTTCCCAGCCGCTGAAACCGACAATTCAGTCCGCCAGTTCCTCAGCAGCTTAGGCAGCGGCACATACGGCAGTCTGCTGAAGAAAGAGCTGAAATGCAGCAACATCAACACGGAGAGTCTCTATTTCAAAGGGGCTTTGGAAAACCGTAACGACCGCCTTGACATGCCAACCACGCTACAGCATTATGAGATCAAAGGCGGCGGGACTTCCGGCAGCGAGGTCATCATGTCGCTGGAAGACGGATCTCCCCTGCTGACAGCATACAACGTGGAGAAGGGCAAGGTCATCCTGTCGGCGGTGGCACTGCAGGACGCCTACGGCAACTGCCACCGGCATGCGCTCTTCTTCGTGCCGCTGCACAACATCGGCATTATGAGCGTGATGCAGAACAAGCTTTACAATATCATCGGGGTGGACCAGATGCAAAGCATCGCCTTACGAGCCCCCGGACGTGACGGCACGCTCTCGCTGAAGGCACGCAAGGGCGGCGAAGAGTTTATCCCCGAACAACGCAGCATCGGCAACGAAACCGCCCTTTACTTCCATAACCAAGCCACCACCAGCAACTTCTACGACATCCTCCTCGACGGGGCCAAGATGGGAACGCTCGCCTTCAACCAGAACCGCAAGGAATCGGATCTATCCTGCTACAGCGAAGACGAGCTGACCAAGGCTGCCAAATCCTCCGACCAGAATATCGATGTCATCAAGACGGGCACCAAGAACATCGCCAAAAGTGCCACCGACAAACTCAACGGCAAGCCGCTCTGGATCTACTTCATCATCATCTCCTTACTCTGCTTCCTTGCCGAAATCGCCGTACTGCGCTTCTGGGGCAAACCGAAAGTGAGAGAGGAGAAAACGGTTAACAATTAACAATTGACAATTAATAATTAATAATTAATAGAGAATAAGGGATAATGAACTTTGAACTTTGACTATGAACTTTGACCTTATAACTTTCATACTTTATTACTTTCCCACTTTAACCTTACGAACATTATAAACATTATAAACATTACAAACCTTACAAACCGAACATCACAAACCTTTTTAAACCCAATAAAAAATGAACAAAGACTTATTGAAACTGTACCCGCATGATTTGTGGGAGAATTTTGCAAACCTGTGTGATGCCCCGCATCCATCCAAGCACGAAGAGGCTGCCATCAAATGGATGAAACAATGGGCCAAGGACCACAAGGTGAAAGTGGAACAGGACAAGACCGGCAACCTGCTGTTTACCATTCCGGCCACCAAGGGTATGGAAGACAGAACACCTGTCATCCTTCAGGGCCACACCGACATGGTGCCTCAGGCTGACGACCCGAAGTTCGACTTCCTGAAGAGCCCCATCGAGCCGATCATCGACAACGGCTGGGTGCGTGCCAACAGGACCACTCTCGGTGCCGACAACGGCATTGGCGTGTGCGCCGCGCTGGCGTGCGTGACCACCCCGGGCGTGAAACACGGCCCGATGGAGATCCTCGTCACCATCGATGAAGAGACCGGCATGACCGGCGCCTTCGGCCTGAAGAAGGGCTTCGTGAAGGGCAAGATTCTCATCAACCTCGACTCCGAGACGGAGGGTGAGCTCTATGTGGGTTGCGCCGGCGGCTTGGATGCCAACTTCGAGCGCAAATACACCACCATGCCCACACCCGAGGATATGAAGGGCTTCAAGCTCATCGTCACGGGCCTGCACGGCGGTCACTCCGGCATGGACATCAATCTGGGTCGTGCCAACGCCAACAAGATTGCCGTCCGCTTCATCACCCGTGCCGTCAAGGACTTTGGGGCTTGCTTAGCCTCCCTGAGCGGTGGCAGCCTGCGTAACGCCATCCCGCGTGAGGCAACCGCCATCCTGGCCGTTCCCGCCAAGAAAGCCACGGCCTTCAAGAACTTCGCCAAGAAGTTTGAAGCTGCCGTCAAGGCCGAGTTCTCCGCCACGGAAGAGAACATGTCCGTCACCGTCAAGGCCGTTGACACGCCGGCGAAGGTGATCCGCACCAAAGCCCAGAACCAGTTCCTCGGCATGTTGTTCGCCATTCCCAACGGTGTGTTGCGCATGAGTGACTCCATGGAGAACCTCGTGGAGACCTCCAACAACCTGGCTGCCATCAGTGCTGAGAACGGTGTAATGAAAGCCATCTGCCTGCTGCGCAGCTCCGTTGACACCGCCAAAGACGCTCTAGGCGACCGCATGACTGCCATCGCCGAACTCGCGGAATGCGACATAGAACTCACCGGTGCCTATCCCGGATGGAAACCGAACATGGAATCCCCCATCCTCAAGACCTGCCAGTCGGTTTATTTGAAGAAATTCAAAAAAGAACCGAAGATCATGGCCATCCACGCCGGTCTGGAATGCGGTCTCTTCGGTGCCTGCTATCCGGATTGGGATATGGTCTCCTTCGGCCCGACCATCGAGCACCCGCACTCCCCCGTCGAACGCGTCAACATCGACACCGTCGGCAAGTTCTTCGATTTCCTTGTGGAGGTTCTGAAGAATATCCCCAAGAAATAAGACGACACACGTTTTCGAGGCTGGTCTCTGACAGGGACCAGCCTTTTTTTTTCGGAGATTTTGCGTATCTTTGCACGCAAATATACACGGACATGAAACATACATACCTCTTTCTGCTTTGCAGCCTGGTTCTATTATGCTCTGGCTGTCACAAGAGCAATCCCATCGTCATCATCCCCAACCCTGTGGAATGCACACCGAAGGCGGGACATTTCACCCTGAACCAAGAGACATTCCTCTGTTTCGAGAATGTGGAGGGTGATGACAGCCATCTGATGCGGATCATCCGCAACCTCTATCAGGAATCCTTTAACATCACCCCGAATCTGGGTGACGGGAGCAGTCGGCGGAGCAACCGTATCCTCCTCGAAATCAATAAGAAGTGGGATGACAAGCTGGGCGATGAGGGCTACACGCTAGCCGTGCGGAGGCGTAGCGTCACCGCCAGAGCCAACACGGCGCAAGGGCTCTTCTACGCCTTCCAGACTCTCCGGCAGATGAGCATTCCCGACCTGCTGGCAGAGTCCAAGAGCATCACCCTACCCTGCGCCCGCATCACCGACTACCCCCGCTTCGCCTACCGCGGGGCGCATCTGGACGTATCGCGCCACTTCTTCGACACCGCTTTCGTGAAAGAGTATATCGACCTCATGGCCGCCTACAAACTCAACAAGTTTCACTGGCACCTGACCGACGACCACGGCTGGCGCATCCAGATAGACCAGTTCCCTGCCCTGACCTCCGTCGGCGCATGGCGGCCCGAGCGCAAGACGTGGGACACGCTCCATCCGGTACAGTCGGACGAGGCCATGACTTACGGCGGCTTCTTCACCAAAGAACAAGTGCGCGACATCATCCAATACGCAGCCGAACGCCACATCGACATCATTCCCGAAATTGAAATCCCGGGGCACTGCAGCGCCATTCTGGCTGCATATCCGCAGTTCGCCTGCGATGACTATCCGTACACCGTAGCCGTTGGACCCTACTGGCCGCCCAAGGCTATCATGTGCGCCGGCAATGACGAGGTGCTGGAATTCTATAAAAAAGTGCTGAACGAAGTGGCCGAGCTCTTTCCATACCCTTACATCCACATCGGTGGTGACGAGGCTTTCAACGACAACTGGCAGGTGTGCCCCAAATGCCAGCAGCGTATCGCCGACAAGCACCTTGACGGCGAGATGGCCCTGCAGCAGTGGCTCATGGACCAGATAGACCAGCATCTCAAACAGATAGGCAAGAAAGCCATTATCTGGGACGACATTGTCTCCGATGACATGGTAAACAAATCCACCATCATGTGCTGGCAGGGAACCGAAGCGGCCAAAACCGCAGCCAAACACGGCAACGACATTATCCTATGCCCCACCTCACATTGCTACTTCAACTTCTATCAGGAAGATCCGAGCAAAGAGCCGCTGGCGATGACAGGCCTCATCACGCTGGAGAAGGCCTACACCTTCGACCCATTGCCTGAAGGCCTTGACAAAGAGCAGCAAAAGCACATCTTAGGCGGCCAATGCAACCTGTGGACTGAATTCATCAACACGCCCGAGCAGGCCGAATACATGCTGCTGCCCCGCCTGTGTGCCCTTTCCGAATGTGTCTGGACTCCGACCGACCGGAAAGAGTGGAAGAACTTCTCCGCCCGCACTGAATACCATCGGCAGATGCTGAAAAAGCTTGGTCTCAATTGCCGCTAAAACAGACGAGGGAGATGCACAAAACATCTCCCTCATTTTTTTCACACGACGACATCCATTCTACTCCTCATGGAAGAACGGGGAATTGCGATAATAATCAAACCCGAGATGCCCCGTGACCGAACCCTTCACCAACGAATCCTCATTGTGGTCCAGGGAACTCATCATCAGGTTCCGGGTACAACAGTTCCGAGAGGCCAGGAAGCCATACGCATTCTGGTTCTCAGACACAAAATTCGTGTAAAGCACCCTGTCTTGCACAATACTCTGATTGGGCGTGGAGGCATCCACATACTTGACATACTCGTCACTGACCGCCCATATCTGCATTTTAAAGCAATAGTACTGCCTGCCGTCTATCGCATCAATGTAACGCACCACCCGGTCGTTCGGCTGAAGCGACTGCGCAATGAACGTGAAGAACGTTTTGGGGGCATAACCATTATAAAAGTTCTCACTACTGCTGGACGAGGCATACAAGACGCTGGGTGTCAAACGTTTGGTTATAGACTTGTGTTCCACAGCATTCGTCAGGAGATCCACCTCAACATAGTAAAACGTGAGATAGATATCATACGCAGCAGCATTATCTGCCTCATAAAAACGAATGGTAGCCGGAGTAGGATTGTTATTCTCATCCGCCTGATTGAAATTCCAGCTGTTCATCGGGATTCGGATGGAGAAATTGTTCACCATCACCGTTTCAGCATACACCTCCTCGCCCGTATTGACACGACGGATGACCAGCCTATAGGTAGCCTCAGGATTCAGCTTCATTTCCGAATAGTATAGCAGCTGCTTCGGAGAAGGGAAAAGGCCATCCTCTTTCGGCACCATCGTAGTAGTGTCCAAAATCTCCCCGCGCGTGCGAACACCATTCATATACTCCTCCAGCCGCACCTCTATGGAATCCACCGAATAATAGACATTATCCCAATTCCCCGCTTCCACTAACGCATTATCCTCGGTTATAAACCCCTTATACACTTTAAAATAATGTATGTCATCATTGATATTGAGCACACCATACGAGATGGTCACATCCTTGTAGTCGGCAATCAGGTTCAGCTTGTCATGGCAACCACACAAGAGGAGAAGGGAAAAAGAGAAAGCTGCAAAAGCAACGGTTATACGTTTCATAAAAGAGATTCGTATTAATAATACTCCGGAACCACGCGAACCCACGGGGTGCCGATACGCTCGCCCCTCACATTGGTTTTCGTGTTCTTTTCAAATTTTTCATTAATATAATATATCAGCCGCAGGGCTATCGAGTGGTTATAGAACTTGCGCTGCTCGTACTCGATATTGTTGAAATCCTTGACAAAGCCCACGGTCATCTCACGCACAGGGACCAGCGAGTGCTCCCAACGGATTCCGAGGGATAGATTCTTGTAAAGCCGGATGTCCACATCCACCAGTGCCGTCCAATCGCTGTAGTTATACACCTTTGGTCTGGACTGGATGCTGGTGGTACGCAGAAAACCATTGTAAATATCCTTGGCACGCACAAGCCGTCCCCAGGCAAACCCTAACCCGAAAGAGAAACCCGTCCGGGGGTCCTCATAGCGTGCAAAAACAGGTATCTGCAAGTAATCCAACGAGATATTGCATTTTGCCATGGGATTGAAAGGCATGGAACGGTCCACATCATCAAAAAGTTCGGGAGCATATTTCGTCGTGTCAAACGCCCCCTCAGACTTGTAGTACTTGTATGAGCCTTTCTGTGTGAACAGGAGTTCCATCGAAACCGACCACGTTTGCCGCTCATTGAGGGGCAGCTTGAGTCCCAGTCCGGCGTTGGCACGAACCTTCAGGAAGCCATGCACATCATCCCCTTCAATCTGGGCAAAGTTCACACCCGCAGCCACATACCCGATGAAACGCTGGGCTTCCACCGTCCGGACAGACAGCAGACAGAGTGTCATAAACAGTATGTACAGTACCTTTTTCATCTTTTTCAATTAAGCCCGCGAAAATACAAAAAAAGCGTTTCCGTCCCGTTATAAAAAAAGGCCGATCGAATGACCGGCCTTTCATGTTGTGTAAGAAAGGATTATTTACCTTCCTTTTCGAGATTCTCCTTGAGGGATTGCAGAACGTCCAGATCGCCCAACGTAGCTCTTTCCGTGTTGCTTTCGTTGATCTTGGCAATCTCGCGAGCCTGCTTCTTCTCTTCGGCTTCTCTCATCTTCTCCTCATCTTCCTTGGTAGCCTGCCAAGTCTTCGTATGGGAGAGATGAATCTTCTTGGTCTCCTTGGAGAAGTCAACCACCACAAAGTCAAGAACTTCGTCCACCTTAGCCTGCGTCTTGTCCTCTTTCAGCAGGTTGCGGTTGAAGGCAAAACCCTCGATGCCGTACGGCAGAGCCACCACGGCACCCTTGTCATTCATGCTGGTAATCGTTCCCTGGTGGACAGAACCCACAGTGAAGATGGTCTTGAAGACATCCCACGGATTCTCTTCCAGCTGCTTGTGACCCAAGCTGAGACGACGGTTCTCGGTATCCACTTCCAGAACAACCACGTCGATAGGCTCACCAACCTTGGTGAACTCGGCGGGATGTTTGATTTTCTTGGACCAGGAGAGGTCGGAGATGTGGATCAGGCCGTCAACACCCTCTTCGAGCTCAACGAAGATACCGAAGTTGGTGAAGTTACGAACCGTAGCCGTATGCTTGGAACCCACCGGGTATTTGGTAAGGATGTCGGTCCAAGGATCCGGAATAAGTTGTTTGATACCGAGGGACATCTTGCGGTCCTCGCGGTCAAGGGTAAGGATAACAGCTTCCACTTCGTCGCCTTCCTTGAGGAAGTCCTTAGCGGTACGCAGATGCTGTGACCAGGACATTTCGGAGACGTGGATGAGGCCTTCGACGCCGGGGATAATCTCCACGAATGCACCGTAGTCGGCGATGACCACCACTTTACCTTTGACCTTGTCGCCCACCTTGAGGTTGGGATCCAGCTTATCCCACGGATGCGGGGTGAGCTGCTTGAGACCGAGAGCGATACGCTTCTTGTTCTCGTCGAAGTCGAGGATGACAACGTTGATCTTTTCATCCAACTTGACGACTTCCTCGGGATTGGAAATACGGCCCCAGGAGAGGTCGGTGATATGGATGAGACCATCCACGCCGCCCAGGTCGATGAACACACCGTAAGAGGTGATGTTCTTGACCGTACCTTCCAGAATCTGGCCCTTTTCGAGTTTGCTGATGATCTCGGCCTTCTGTGCTTCGATTTCGGCCTCGATGAGTGCCTTGTGGGAGACAACGACGTTCTTGTAGTCGTGGTTGATCTTGACGACCTTGAACTCCATGGTCTTGTCCACATAGATGTCGTAGTCGCGGATCGGCTTGACATCGATCTGGGAACCGGGCAGGAAGGCTTCGATACCGAACACATCCACGATAAGACCGCCTTTGGTCTTGCCCTTGACATAACCGGTGATGATTTCCTGGTTGTCGTAGGCCTCGTTGACACGCTGCCAGGACTTGAGGATGAGGGCGCGCTTGTGGGAGAGCTGGAGTTGGCCGTTGGCGTCTTCCTGGCTTTCCACATAGACTTCGATCTCGTCACCAATCTTCAGATTGGGGTTGTAACGGAGCTCGGAGGCGTTGATGACACCGTCGGACTTGAATCCGATGTTCACCACGATCTCGCGGCTGTTGATGGAGACCACCTTACCCATGATGACGGCGTTCTCGTCCACCGACTTGAAGGATTTAGTGTAGCGTTCTTCCAACTGGGCTTTTTCGTCAGCCGTATAGCGTTCGCCATCGGCATCGATTTTGTTCCAATCAAAATTTTCCAGAGAACCGTAAGGATTCTCGATCTCGCGCATCTTGCGGGGTCTCGGCTCTTCCGTCACCGTTTCGGCTACGGGAGCGGCTTCCTCCACTGCGTTTTCCACAACTTCCACCGTCTCTTCAACAGCGGGAGCAGCTTCTTCGACAGCATTTTCAACAACTTCAGCTACCGTTTCGGCAACATTCTCGACCTGGTTTTCTGCCGGAGCAGCCATTTCTTCAGGAGCATTGATTAATTCTTCTGACATTAAAATTTGTCCTTTTTACCTGGACAAAAGGTTTTTTTAAAGGTTTTACAATGAGGTTAATTGTCTATAAATCAAATTAAAGAGCCTCTTTTAATTTGAGGGCGCAAAGATACAAAAAATATGATTCAAAAAAAATTTCCGTAAAAAAAGTCTGCATTATTAAAAAAATTGTATTTTTGCCGCCGTAAACACTGCGGGGTAGAGCAGTGGTAGCTCGTCGGGCTCATAACCCGGAGGTCGCAGGTTCGAGTCCTGCCCCCGCTACTAAGAAAAAGCGGAAAGTCGATCGGCTTTCCGCTTTTTCTTTTCCATTCCCTCCCTCAGAAAAGTTGTCCAAGGACAAACAAAAAAAGGAAAAGACTGTTCATCTTTTCCCTTTTCTCAGTCGGGGTGAGAAGACTCGAACTTCCGACCCCTTGCACCCCATGCAAGTGCGCTAGCCAACTGCGCCACACCCCGAACTTTTGAGGCCGCAAAAATACACTTTTTTTTCGTACAACAATACATCCCATGAAATTTTTCCTCGTTAGCTTCGAACAACGGTCATGGACTTGGGGAAATCAAGAAAACACAACGTATTAAATAGGGGAATGTGCAGATGTTCATAACTTCCTGGCGTATTCCTTCTATTTTATAAACATTGTATGGTTAAAAACATTACCTTTGCACCCTTGAATGGTTAGAAGTCTTTCTTCTAACCAAGAAAGACTTATTTATTTTATAGTCAATATTTTACAATAGAATATATGAAACAGTTCTTCACACTGTTCCTTTTGGTTTTTGTTTGTTTCTGCGCACAGGCGCAGACTGTCTCTTTGGATGAGGCCTCCACCGTGGCGCGCCATTTCTTCCAGATGCAGGACCGGGATTTCGCACAACTGGCCGACGTCAAAACCGACGGGCAAGACACCCTGATGTACATCTTCAATGCGGACAATGGCTACGTGGTCATCAGCGGCGACCGCCGCACCGTGCCAGTGCTCGCCTACTCCGACCATCAGCGCTATAACGAGGCGGATGTCATCCCCCCTGTGAAGATGTGGCTGGAACACTACCAGTCGCAGCTGCGCGACATGAAGACATGTTCCTCAACATCTGCCCCATACTCGGCCGTGTGGGACCGCCTGCGCGCAGGCGAGCGCTCCCGCTCGGAACGCAGCGTGGAACCCCTGATGCGCTCACACTGGGGACAGGGCAAATTCTATAACTACAACTGTCCCAAAGACTTCGCCGGCGAGAACGACCGCGTGGTCACAGGATGCGTGGCTACCGCCATGGCCCAGCTGATCTACTATTTCCGATTCCCCGACACCGGCATCGGCAGCTACAGCTACACCGACTCAACCTACGGGGTGCAGTCGGCGGACTATGGCAACACGACCTACGACTATGCCGCCATGTGCGACAACCCGACCTCCATCAATGAGGCCATCTCCACCCTTATGCACCACTGCGGCGTGGGCGTGGACATGGTGTATGGACCCAACGGGTCGGGCATGTACAACCACAGCGCCGCCCGCGTGCTGCGCACCTTCTTCAAATACTCCCCGCAAACGGAATACGTGTTCCGCGATTCCACCAACCTGAACTGGGACAGCCTCATCGTCCTGCATCTGGACAGGAACATCCCGCTCTACTACGCCGGATGGAGCACCCCCAACATCAACGGGCACGGATTCATCTGCGACGGATACCGGCAGTCAGACAGCCTCTACTACTACCACTTCAATTTCGGGTGGGACGGTTCCTACGACAGCTACTTCTACACCAACGCCCTGAACCTTGTCGGCACACACTTCAACCTGGCGCAGGAACTCATCGTGAACGCCTACCCGGACACGACGCTGTACCCGTATCCCGCCGTGCACCCGCTCACGGGCCACGACACACTCACTGCCCCGGCCGGTTCTTTCACCGACGGCTCCGCGGAGGCGCAACCCATGCGGCCCCACACCGACTATTCTTGGACCATCCGACCGGAAGACAACGAGCATCTGACCTCCATATCCTTCTCCATCCAGTGTGATTTGGGGACCGGCGACACGCTCACCATCCGCACAGACCAGAATTCTCCTGTCAATTATACGCTGACAGACACAACTGTATTTCTCTCCTACAACTGGCCGTGCCATGAGATCCTTGTCCATCTGACCACCGGCAGCGAAAACTCCGGCACCGGCATCCGTGCAAACTACAACGCCGTTCTTCACGAGACTTGTGACCAATATCAGATGTACTCCGGGAACAGTGGTTCCGTCTCCGACGGTAGCGAAGATGGGAACTATACACCCTTTGCCAACTGCCGTTACAACATCATCCTAACCAAGACCCAAACCCTGTTTTTGGATTTCCACCATTTTGATCTGGAAGAGAACCACGATTTCCTATATCTCTATAATGGGAAATTCGATGAGAGCGCACTCGTCGCCACACTCACGGGCCAGATGTCCGACACCATCATCCGCATCGACAGCATCCGGCGCTTGTTCTGTCTCTTTGAAAGCGACGCCCATCAGAACGGATCCGGCTTCGACTTCGACTATTACGCCAGCGGAAGCAATGTGGAAGACATCATCACAGACCAATCGCCCATTATCGCGCCCAACCCGGTCAGTGAACAGCTCACCATAAGGGCAACGGAAGCCATCCGCAGCGTGACGGTCCTCGACATGACAGGGCGTCTCATCCGCACGGACAATGCCGACGGACCTGAGACGGTCATTTCGATGGCATCCCATCCATCCGGCATGTATTTAATTCACATTCAAACAGATAATAATCATTACATTCATAAAATCATAAAAAAATAACCCCATCACATGATTCGAAATCTATCCATTCTCATTTTCATCATCACCATGACCTGTATAACCCCGTTTGCTGAGGCCGCCTTCATCCAGGAAAACTCCATCGACCGTACCGTGGCATCCTTGAAAGGGAAAACATCCCTATCCGAGATGCTGGTGAACCGTGGTGTGAAGCAGGCCGCCGCCTTCTGGACCGCCCAAGATGGCACGGACAAGGATTTTGACCAGTTCTGTCAGACCCATTTCTGCAGAAATCTGGCTGAAAAGACGCTCCTTTTCAATCGCATCTGTGAAAATTTCGAGATCATATACGGGCATAACAACCGTATTTCCATCGAATTGCAGCGCCCTGGGCAGGTAAGCGGTTACGAGCAGACCTTTATCGACCCGCTCTTCAGTGCCTACAATAACATGAACCATTTCCAGGAGGATATGTTCGCCTCCAAGATGGCCTTCGTCATCATCCTGAACTTCCCGCACTTCACCTTGAAGGAGAAGCAGCACAACGGCAGCCGCTGGTCGGAACTGGAATGGGGCTTTGTGCGTCTGGGCGACGTGTTCACCTCGCGCATCCCAGCCAACATCGAGCAGAACATCTCCAATGTCATGGCGGCGGCCAACAGGTACGCTGACAACTACAATATCGACATGGAGCAGGTGGGCAGTTACTACAACCAGTTCTACTGGCACTCCCCCACACCACTGATCTCCCACTGGGGCCTGCGTGACGAGCTGAAAGCCGCCTACGGCGACGCTGTCAACGGGGTGGAGAAGCAGGAGGTGCTGTACGATGTGATGAAACGCATCATCCGCAATGACATTCCGCTGGACATCATCAAACACGACAAAAGCTACAAGTGGTACCCCTCCACCAACCAGATCATGCTGAACGGCATCGAAATCCTCTCCGAGGAGCGAGACTCCCGTTCCCGCTACCAGTATCTGCTGGATTTCTTCCACGCGGAAAAGGCTGCCGATGAATACTGCAAAAACACGGAGAACTTCATCCAACGCAAGTTCGAGGAGGACTATGAGATTTCCGTCAGCGATGCGGAGGCTCTGTTCCACAAGCTGCTCACCTCCCCGCAGGTGCAGGATGTGGCCGACCTGATCCAAAAACGGCTGGGTCGCAAGCTGCAACCCTTCGACATCTGGTACGACGGGTTCAAAGCCCGCGGAAGCATGAACCAGAGCGAGCTGGACCGCATCGTACGCGAGAAGTACCCCTCCAAGGAGGCTTTCCAGCAGGACCTTCCGAACATCCTTGCCAAGATGGGCTTCACCCCTGAGAAGGCCGCCCTCATCTGTTCCCATGTGACGGTGGACGCCTCCGTCGGGGCCGGCCATGCCATCGAATCCATGATGCGTACCGACAACGCCATGCTGCGCACCCGTATCGGAGCCGACGGCATGGACTATAAGGGATATAACATCGGCGTACACGAGTTCGGCCACAATGTGGAGCAGACCATCTCCCTCCACGACGTGCCCAACTACTTCATGCGCGGCGTACCCAACACAGGATTCACAGAAGCACTCGCCTTCATCTTCCAAGGCAAAGACCTGGAACTGCTCGGCCTGACCTCTGAGAACAAACTGACAGATGACCTGAACACCCTTGACCTGTTCTGGAACTGCTACGAAATCATGGGCGTTTCACTGGTGGACATCAAAGTGTGGCAATGGATGTACAACCATCCGCACGCCAATGCAAACCAACTGCGGGATGCTGTCATCCAAATTGCCAAGGACATCTGGAACCAATACTACGCCCCCGTCTTCAAAGTCAAGGACGAACCCATTCTGGCTATCTACTCCCACATGTTCATCGACCCGCTGTACCTGCCGGCCTATCCTATCGGACACATCATCGACTACCAGCTGGAGTCCTATCTGAAAGACAAGAACACCGGCGAGGAGGTGACGCGCATCTACAAGATGGGACGATTGGACCCCAACCTGTGGATGAAGCGAGCTGTGGGCGAGAACCTGTCCGTGGAGCCTCTTCTGAAACACACGGGAGAGGCCATCCAGAAGGTCGGAGCCCAAAGGATAAAACCTGCAAAGAAAAAATAAAACTTTTCCGATTATTTGAATTTCACCCTATTCAACCTCATCAGGTGAAAGAGGAAACGGGAAATCGGCTTGGAACGATCCCGCCGCGTCATATCCATCAGGATATTCAATTTGGGTAATAACGGCAGTTTGTGCGTTTCCACGAACTCTATCAGAGTACCGTCGGCATCTTCTATGACCGCAAAATGACCGGATGCCTTGCCCATCCTGAAATGCTTCTGCTCCATGCTGCTGTCAATGGTGTAGGGGTGTCCCTTTTTCCGGCAATAGTCCTCCAGCTCCCGCATATTCACCGCCTCGAAGCTGATTTCGCAGAAGCCCGGGTCGCCCCAGAGTCGCCCTTCGTAGCGGTTGCGCGGGGTTCGATCCAGTGCCTGCACCAGCTCGATGACACTGGGACCGTAAAATTCCGAAAACTGGCCTTCCGGCTGTTTCAATTTCCTCAACAGTACCCGACGGTAGTTCTGAAGGCCGCCCGCAAGCGTATGCCAGTCCTGAAACGAACCTTGCTTGTCATAAACAAGCTCGTCATACCCCAAAATGTCACGATATACGGTCATCGCCTTCTCCATATCCGACACTCCGATGGTGGCACCCACCACACCGCCGGAGAAATTCCCCTCGTCAATGAAAACCGTATTATCCTCCACTACTTGGAAGCAATTACCCTCTGGATCAAACAGATAGAAGGTAGGCAGTCCCCGCGGATCCGTGACCACCGGTGTCACCGTATCGCATTTGGCGGAAAGTTCCTCCTGATACGCCTGGATATTGTGGCTTTTTATCTTCACCATAAAAATGCCCAAATCTCCCACCTGGGTCTCAAACAGGGGCGCTTGCGGCTGACGGTCTGTATATTGCCACATCTCAAGGGCTCCTCCGCCCTGCATGTTGACTGTCACGCAGGCATGACGGCGAAGAGACTTCCCTCCCGTATAACGCTGGCGCAGGCTCACCTCCGACTCATCCTCCAAGACCCGCACATCGAAGTGAAACATCTCCGCATACCACTTCCACAAGGCTTTTATATCGCTGGTTCCCACGCAAATCTGCTGGATACCCATAAGAGAATAGTTTTGCATTTTAATCCATTTTTCAAAATGCAAACGTACATTTTTTTTGTTAAAATTAGCATAAAAATCTTCAATAAAATAACAACAGCATGAGAATCAGCAGCTTATTATCATTCTAAAGAAAAACAGGATATCAGATGATATCCTTCTCGTCAATCAGGTTGTTGATGATGGCATATACGGTCAGGGCGGACACGGACTTGATGCCGGTTTTGCGCACGATATTCTTCCGGTGCGTGATGACCGTATGGACGGAGATATGCAATTGGTCGGCAATCTCGCTGTTTTTCAATCCTTTGGCCAGACAAACCAGCACATCTTTTTCTCTGTCGGAGAGCTGTGCCGACTCGGATTCATCCTCCGCCTCACGCAAAGAGTCCTGCAACTGGTTGAGCGTATAACGGACACGCTGCAACTCATCCGTGATCTCAATCACCCCGTGGTATTGGCGCAAGTGGTTGGTCTCCACAAAGGACGATACCAGCGCCACCACCTTCATGTCCGGCATATCCTCGAAAAGGGTGCGCACCAACATACGCCGGGAGTAATCCAACATGACGGGGTTGACAATCAGCACATCGGGATTGAGCACGTGCAGACGCGCGAAGAGAGCCTGCATATCATTGGTTTTCCACACGACCTCGCAATCCTGAATTTCATGCAACATCGCGGCCAAACCCAACTGGACCATCGGAGACGGGTCGGCAATCACTATTTTGATATTACGACTCATGGCGTTCCAGGGAATGTAAATAGGGAATCAAAATCCGGTCTTCAATCTGGGCGTGTTTCGTCAAGTCGCTGGAGAGCACATATGTGTCCAGCAACATGTCCACCCGTTCACGCTGCGCAATGTCGGCGGGGATGTACTTGATCAGCAGGTTGGTGAAATCGCTCATTTTGTCCTCAATGGCCGCATGTTGCTTGTCAAACACCGCCTTCCGGGCGGCGCACTTGCACGCTGCCGTCCCCGACTGGAATGTGCGGATATACGGAAACAGCACCTCCTCCTCGTATTTGAAATGGGCCACTATCTCTTTTTTATACTCCGAGAAGAAATTAAGAATCAGCAATTTGTACTTCTCATTCCAATCCGACACAATCTCCTGCAGATGATGTTCAATATGGGGAAACTCATACTCCAGATAATCCTTGTGGGAAGCTTCCAGGTAACGCATAATGTCCTCCATCGAACAGGCCGCCAGCTCATCGGGTTGAGGCACATAGTCGTCTTCCAGGTACACCCTGCACAAAAGTGCAAAAAAGGGCATAGGGATATTGTTCTCCCCGCACACCTGCCCCACAGTCTTCTCACCGAAGCCCAAGGCGATGCCCATGCGTGGGAAAAGTTTGATCAGACGATGGTATCGGGCCAGCAGGTCCGCCATCTTCATCTTGGGGTTCAAGAAAATATTTTTAAAACAATCCTGTTCCATCTTATACCATATTATTATTTAGGAAGAACCACAAACTGGATGGTGGCGCGGCTAGTCTGCCGCAGGAGCACTTTCCGGTCGTGCATCACACGCTCTATCGCCTCCGGTGTATGATGGCGGATGGTGATCAGTTGCACATCCTCATTGTATTTCACTTTGTATTTGCCCTGCAATGCCTTGATACAACTATGCACCCGCCGCGGCTCTGCATCCGTGCATACGGAGAAGCTCAACGCGGAATTCTGCATCATGTTAATCCGAATCCGATGTTGCGACAACACAGCAAAAATGTCGGAGAGATTATCCACCGCGATGAAGGAAAAATCCTTCGGAAAAATCGTGACCAGTGTCTGATGGTCCTTGACGATGAACGACGGAATGGTGGTGTTGAGCGGACATTTGGTGATGATACTGCCTTCGGAATCCGGTTGGTAAAAAGATTTCACATATAGCGGTATCTGCTTGTTCTGCAGGGGTTTCAACGTTTTAGGGTGAATAATGGACGCACCATAGTAGGAGAGTTCCACGGCTTCTTCGTAGGGAATCTTATCCAACTTCACCGCGTCGGGGAAGCGTTTGGGGTCGGCGTTGAGCAAACCGGGCACATCCTTCCAGATGGTCACGTTACGTGCATCGAGCGCGTATGCCATGATGGCCGCCGAATAGTCGGAGCCCTCGCGTCCGAGGGTGGTTGTGTGCAGCTCGGAGGTGCCGCCGATGAAACCCTGGGTGATCACCATCGGGTACTGCTGCTGGAAAGCCTCCTCCACCGCCGCACGTATCTGCCGGCACGAGGTTTTCCAGTCCACGATGCCCTCGCGGTAGGTGGCGTCGGTGCGGACCAGCGTGCGGGCATCCAGCCAAAGGTTAGGGATACCGGCAATATTCAGGTAGCCGGAAATCAGCGTGGTGGAGAGCAGTTCTCCATAGCTGACAATCTGATCGTAATCAAAGTCGTAGTTCGCATCGGGCTGCTGGGACAGGCGTTCGCGCAAACTGTCGAATATATGGCGCAAGCGGTCGATAATAGCCCCGGGGTCCGGCACTAACCGTTCAGCCACATCCTCGTGCTGGCGCTGCAGCTCATCAACCAGCGCGTGCCAGTCAGACGAGCCGTCGCGGTAGGCGGCCAGCGTCTTCTCCAGGAAATTGGTGGTCTTTCCCATGGCGGAAATCACCACAACAAGATGCTCGTTCGGATAGCGGCGTAGAATCTGCTGCAGATTCTCGATAGCCGGGGCGTCTTTCACCGAAGCCCCACCGAATTTAAAGACTTGCACTTCCATTATTTCTCTTTTTTAATAACCTGCAAAAGTGTCTTGCCCACCACACCGAGCGTGTTTTTGTCTATATGTTGGATATTGTCGTCCATCGTATGCCAAACCGGGGAGAAGCCCGTACCGGAGATGGCGTCATAATGGATGATGTCGATCATGCGCACCGAAGAGAATTTGTTGACATAGTAGTGGTCGTCGGTGATGACGCCGCCGGGTTTGTTGATGAAATAGGCCCCGTAGCCAATCTCATAGGCTGTTGCCCACACGTTGGCGACCACAGGTTGTGCATCGCGCATGGAGAACTGTTCCTGATAAAAGCAGGCATTGGGCGCACCCACCATGTCGAGCAGGATACCATAACGGGCGCGATAGCCGGGCTGGTGCGGATTCTTGGCCCAATATTGCGAGCCCAGGCCCCACCACTCCCCGGAAGGGGCTTCCACACCCTCCTTGGGACCGTAATCTTCGGCATCAAAGAGGACGATATCCACCCCGATATCCGGACGGTTCTTTTGCAACTGGCGGGCCACTTCCAGCAGAACACCCACGCCTGAGGCACCGTCATTGGCTCCATCGATGGCTTTGTCGTGATTGGCCGGGTTCGGGTCGTGGTCGGCGAAGGGACGCGCATCCCAATGGGCCGCCAGCACCACCCGTTCCGGATTTTGCGGTGCAAACGAAGCTATTATATTATCTGCCTGCCAGTTATGTCCATCATACGTATGAGCGGTGAATGGCTGCAGATAGGCTGTATCGCTAAACAAAGCCAATTGTCTGAGCAGATAGTCCCGACAGGCGGCATGGGCATCGCTGCCCAGCGTACGGGGACCGAAGTCTGTCTGCGCCTTGACGTATGAGAAAGCCGAATCTACGTCAAAATCCGGCGGGGTCACCGTCGGATTTGATACATCAGTCGATGTGTTTTTCTTGTTATGACAACTTGTGACACTCAAACAGAGCAAGGCCACAAGGAAAATAGCTTTATGGAATTTCAAGACGAAGTGCGTTTTAATTGTTGATTTGTTGAATTGTTTATTTGTTGAATTGATATTGGCCGTTGGGAGTTACAAAGTTAAGGAGTTAAGGAATTAAGAAGTTAAGAAACTACAGTCTTCGGTCTCTAGTCATTAGTCTACAGTCATTGGTCTTAACTTGCCAACCACCAACCATTAATTATTAATTGTTAATTATTAATTATTAATTGTTAATTGTTAACTGCTTACAGCACCGTTATCGTACTCTTGATCACTTTGCTGACGCCGTCCAAATCCTTGTATTTCAGAATGTACGG
>JBGUMF010000035.1:0-7840 GCA_045116675.1 Bacteroidales bacterium | reverse complement strand
GCCAACTACAAGGTGTTCATCACGAAGTAAACCTAGTAGAGGATACGAAAAACCCAAAGGGGCTGGCATTTTGCCGGCCCCTTTTTTTGTTTGAAGAATAACGCTAAAAAGAAGGGATTTTGTAGTATCTTTGCAGCGGAATAAAAATCTTTTTGTGCTATCTTTGCACCCGTGATTTTGCATCTAACATAAAAAATAATATATATGAAAGAAAGTACAACAATGAGTCTGAATCCTTTGGTTAACTATCTGAAAAAAAGTCCGAAGGAGTTCACCAAAGCCGACATGATCAAGTTTGTGGAAGAACAGGAAATCCGAATGATCAACTTCCATTATGTTGCTGGTGACGGTCGTTTGAAAACGCTGGGCTTCATCCTGAACAGCCGTGAGTATCTGGAACAGATCCTCTCCAACGGCGAGCGTGTGGACGGCTCCAACATCTTCCCGGCTTTCATCCATGCGGGTTCTTCCGATCTTTACGTGATTCCGCGTTTCTCCACCGCCTTCATCAACCCGTTTGCGGAAATCCCGACGCTTTCCTTCCTTTGCTCCTATTATAACAAGGATGGAAAACCGCTGGAGAACTCTCCCGAATATATCCTGCGCAAAGCTTGCAAGTCGTTCACGGACGTGACGGGCATGTATTTCCAGGCTATGGGCGAACTTGAATATTATGTGATTGGCGATGCCGAAGATCTTTACACTATTCCGGATCAGCGCGGTTACCACGAGTCGGCTCCGTTCACCAAGTTCGAGAGCTTCCGTGCCGAGTGTATGTACAACATCGCCAAGGCCGGCGGCATGATCAAATACGGTCACTCCGAAGTGGGCAATTTCACCTTGGATGGTAAGATTTATGAGCAAAACGAGATTGAATTCCTCGTTACGGACGCTCAGGAGGCTGCCAACCAGTTGATTTTGGCCAAGTGGATCATCCGTAACTTAGCTTATCAGTATGGCTTGGATGTAACCTTCTCCCCGAAGATCACGACGGGCAAGGCTGGCAGCGGTCTGCACATCCACACCTGCATTGTGGATAAGAACGGAAAGAACCAGTATGTTACCAAAGGCAAGCTCAACTCCATTGCCAAGACGGCCATTGCCGGTTACATGACCTGCGCCGGCTCTTTGACGGCGTTCGGCAACACCAATCCCACCTCTTATTTCCGCTTGGTGCCGCATCAGGAGGCGCCCACGTCCGTATGCTGGGGCGACCGCAACCGCTCCGTGCTCGTCCGCGTGCCTCTGGGCTGGACGCACAAGAACGACATCGTGGCCGACCTCAACCCGCTGGAGAAGGCTGTCAACAAAGACCGCTCGCAGAAGCAGACGGTTGAGTTCCGCTGTCCCGACGGCTCCGCTGACATCTACCTGCTGATTGCCGGTTTGGTGTGCGCCGCCCGCCACGGCTTCGAGATGGAAGGTGCCCTCGACTTCGCCAAGAAGACCTACGTGGATGTCAATATCCACAAGGCCGAGAACAAGAAACTCCTCGAAAGCCTGGCCCAGCTGCCGGCATCCTGCTGGGAGTCTGCTGACGAATTGAGCGCACATCGCGATATTTTCGAGCGTCACGGCGTTTTCAATGGCGAGATGATAGATGATATCATCAAACAGCTGAAATCCTTTAACGACAAGAATATCCGCAAAGAAATCGAAAAGGATCCGTCCATCATGGCCAAGATGGTTCATGAGTATTTCTACTGCGGCTAAAATATTTTAGCAGGATTAAGATGTTAGATTATGGGGATGTATCACATTTTCATAATTTAACATCTTAATTTTTAACATCTTAATAAAACAACAATGAACTATACCGCAATTATTATCGCCTGTCTGGCGCTTGTGGCCGTGGTGTTTTTGGCCAAGCTGTTCACGGAACGGTCGCTGAAAATGCAAGCCATGGACAACGGCAAAACGGTCAAGGGTATCGTGTTGCCGCTCCGGCTGCAGGCCTACGAGCGTATGGCTTTGTATCTGGAACGCATTGAGCCCAACCAGCTGGTGATGCGCATCCATGGCGACGGGCTGACCGTGGCGCAGGAGCAAAACCTGCTGCTGACAGCCATCCGTGGCGAGTTCGAGCACAACCTGTCGCAACAGATTTACATCGCTCCGGCGGTCTGGAAACAGATTTGCGATGCCAAGGATGACATCATCACGATTGTCAATACAGTGGCCGAGCAGATGGATCCCAACGCCAACAGCCTCGAATACGCCGAAGCGCTGCTGATTGCCGCCGCGGAGAAGCCGGTGGTGGAAAAAGCGCTTACCGTGCTGAAAACGGACGTTCAAAAACTCTTTTAATCGTTAGAAAATATGGATAAGGATATTCGGATTGCCGTCATCGGACTGGGCTATGTGGGCTTGCCGCTGGCCCGCCTTTTTTCCACCAAATATAAAACCGTGGGCTACGATTTGAATGCCGCACGCGTGGCAGCACTCATGGAGGGCCATGACGCCACGCTGGAGGTGGACGACGAATTGCTCCAGGAGGCTATACAAAAGCACGGATTCCGTTGCACTGCCGAATTGGAAGACATTCGCGACTGCAACTTCTACGTGGTGGCCGTGCCTACGCCGGTGGACGAGAACAACCGCCCCGACCTCAAACCCCTGTGGGGGGCCAGCGAAACCGTCGGGAAGGTGATTTCCAAAGGCGATATTGTGGTGTATGAGTCCACGGTGTATCCGGGCGTGACGGAAGAGGAGTGCCTGCCGGTGGTGGAGAGAGTCTCGGGGTTGAAGTTCAACACCGACTTCTTCGCCGGTTATTCCCCTGAGCGCATCAATCCGGGCGACAAGACCCATACGGTGGAGAAAATCAAGAAGGTGACATCGGGTTCTACTCCGGAAGTCGCTGATTTGGTGGATGATGTATATAATTCCGTACTGGTGAACGGCACGCACAAGGCTCCGTCCATCAAGGTGGCGGAAGCTTCCAAAATCATCGAAAACTCGCAGCGCGATGTCAATATTGCCTTCATGAACGAGTTGGCCAAGATTTTCAACGCAATGGGCATCGACACGCATGATGTGATTGAGGCGGCGGCCAGCAAATGGAATTTCATCAAGTTGAGTCCCGGCTTGGTGGGCGGTCACTGCATCTCCGTGGATCCTTACTATCTTATTCAAAAAGCGCAGGTTTATGGGGTGCTGCCGCGCGTGATGAGCAATGCCCGCCGGCTCAACGACGGCATGGGCGCGTACGTGGCCAACCAGACCATCAAGTGCATGAACAAGAAGGGTTTGGTGGTGAAAGATGCGAAGATTCTCATTCTCGGCATCACCTTCAAGGAGAATTGTCCCGACATCCGCAACACGAAGGTGGTGGATATCTACCATACGTTAAAAGAATACACCGACAACATTACCATTTACGATCCGTGGGCCGATGTGGAGCATGTGCGGCACGAGTATGGAGTGCCGGTCGTCAACGAATTACCCGCTGGCCCATATGATGCTGTCATCCTGGCGGTGGCGCACAAGGAGTTCCAGACGCTGAACGTGCGTGAGCTCACGTGTGCGGGCGGTGTGGTGTATGATGTGAAAGGCGTGCTCCCGCGTGAAACGGTGGACGCCCGCCTGTAAAAGCATGATTTTACCGGATATTACGACAACTGTGCCTTGGCCTGGAAGGCTATGGCATACATTTTGATTTGCTTGATCATGGAGGCCAGCCCGTTGGAACGGGTGGGGGAGAGGTGCTCTTTCAATCCAATAGCATCCAAATACGACAGGTCGTTGTCGATGATTTCCTGCGGCGTGCGGCCCGACAGCACCCGGATGAGCAGGTTTACAATCCCTTTGGTGATGATGGCGTCGCTGTCGGCGGTGAACAGCACCTTGTCGTCCTGCAGGTCGGCGTGGAGCCACACCTGCGACTGACAACCGTCAATCAGATATTCCGGTGTTTTGTATTGCGGGTCGATCATGGGGAGTTCCTTGCCTAATTCGATGATGTAGTTGTATTTGTCCATCCAATCATCGAACATCTCAAATTCACTGATTAGTTCCTGTTCTATTTCCTTCATTGTCATAATATTGCAGTTTTAACATTCGGGCTCCGAAGGGGTGTCCCAATGGAGTGCGTGGGGCACAATCGGTGCGATATAGGGATAGGTTATGGATTTTTCGGTCGTTTCTTTTTTTAATAAAATGCCGTGGGGGTCGATAATCTGGATGGCGTAAAACAGCGCGCTGAAGACCACCACCACTTTGGCCACGCCGAACAACAGTCCAAAGATGTGGTCAATGATGCCGGGGATGGCTAATTTCACGATTTTGGTCACAAGTTTGCCGGCCAGATGGACCAAAAGCAGTACGGAGACAAAAATCAGGATGAAAGCCACGGGTTTTGCCAAGGGCACATCGATGAGCATGACGGCCAGCCAGTCGGAAAAGTGGTACGCGAACCACACGCCTAATACAATTGCCGCGATGGAGGCTATCTCGTAGATGAGACCGTTTTTAAAGCCTCGGAAGCCATACCAGCACAAAGGGATAAGAACCAGAATATCAATAAAATTCATGTTTAGAGATGTTCTCGGATTCGTTGGGTGAGCGGTTGGGCGTAGATGAATTCATTGAGTTCCGGGCAATCGGAAATCAGCACGGAATCCTTGTTGCCCCGCCAGCCCAGGGTGCCTTGGTAGATGAAGGAGATGGTTTCGCCGATGGTGATGACAGAGTTAAGGTCGTGGGTGTTGACCACGGTGGTGATGTTGAATTCGTGCGTCACTTTGGTGATGAGCTCGTCGATCATCAGGGATGTTCTGGGGTCGAGGCCGGAGTTGGGCTCGTCGCAGAACAGGTAGTTGGGGTTGCAGGCGAGTGCGCGTGCGATGGCGGCGCGTTTCTTCATACCGCCGCTCAACTCGGCCGGATAGAGTTTGTTAACCCCTGGAAGATCAACACATTCCAAACAAAAATTCACGCGGTCGAGCTTTTCTGCGAATGGTGTTTCGGTAAACATATCCAAGGGAAACATGACGTTTTCCTGAATGGTCATCGAGTCGAACAGGGCAGAGCCTTGGAACACCATGCCCATCTCGGCGCGCAGTTTCCGTTGGTCGCTGTCGGGCATGTGGTGGAAATCGCGCCCGTTGTACAGCACCTCCCCCTCTTCCGGCGAGTGCAGCCCCACCAGGCATTTCATCAGCACGGTCTTGCCCGATCCGGAACGGCCGATGATGAGGTTCACCTTACCCTCCTCAAAACACGTGTTGATGTCGAACAGTACCTGTTTCTCTCCAAAGAATTTCGATACGTGGTTGATTTCTATCATCGGGGCGGGGTTTTAAAGCATGATTTGCGTTATTAACACGTTTAACACCAGAATGATGAAGCTGGATACCACAATGCCTTGGGTGCTGGCCTTGCCGAGCTCCAACGCGCCGCCTTCGATGCGGTAGCCGAAGAAAGAGGAGACCGTGGACATCACAAAGGCGAAGAAGAAGGTCTTGGTGAGGGCGTAGATGATGTCGTACACCCGGAAACAGTAGGTGAGGCCGTCCATGAAGTTGTAGGGCGACACGCAGCCCGTGATAATGACGGTGATGAAACCGCCGATGATGGCGAAGAAGATGCTGAAAATGATCAGCAGCGGGTTCACGATCATGGAGGCCAGCACCTTGGGCAGCACCATATAGGAGGCAGGATTCAACCCCATAACTTCCAAAGCATCAATCTGTTCCGTGACGCGCATACTACCAATCTCGGCGGTGATGCGCGAACCCAGGTTGCCCACCAACAGCAGGCTGATGATGGTGGGGCAGAGTTCCATCACGATGGAGGTGCGCGACACAAAGCCCACCGTCCAGGCGGGAATCCAGCTGCTCTCAATCTGCAGCGCCGTCTGCGTGGTGATCACGCTGCCCATGGCAATGGATACGATGCTGACAATCAGCATGGAGCCAATGCCCATCGCGTCCATCTCGCCGATGAGTTTTTTGAAGAAAATATTCCATTTGTCCGGCTTGGAAAAAACCTTGCGCAGAAAGATAAAATATTCTCCAATAATGGTTAAAAGCGTGCGTACCATAATTTTTTTAAGCGGGCAAAGATAACTATTTTTTACATACTTTTGCACCTTGTAAAAAACCTGCAATGCCGATGAGACCGATTATCACCCTTATTAGTGACTGGCGTCTGAGAGACCCCTACGTGGCCATGTTCAAAGGAGCGCTGCTTTCCGAAATTCCCGAAGCGAATCTGCTGGATATTACGCATTATGTGGATATGTTCAATCTGTCGCAGACCGCGTTCCTGATGCGGCAGAGCTACCGCAATTTCCCGGAAGGCTCCATCCATCTGTTGCTGACCAACGCGTCGGCCACCGCTTCCTTCTCGCCGGTGATGCTGGTCCACGACGGCCATATCTTCATCGGGGAAGACAACGGGGTTTTCCATCTGATGTTCGGCGGTGAAACAGCGCTGGCGGGCAGAAAGTATTCCTCCGAGGATGGTCTGGACCCGTTGCAGCAAATAGTCCGCATGGTCAAGGCTGTTGTGAAAGGCTCTGTGGATGCCTATACGCAACCCTACGACCAGTTTGAGCGCAAAATCATGCCTGCCGCCATTCACATTCCCATCCAGAAGAGCATTGAGGGTGAAATCATTTATATTGATGCCAACTGCAACGCCATCACCAATATTCCCGTGGACATGTTCGTGAAGGCTGTGGGCAACAATCCGTTCACGGCGGAAATCCAATCCAAGAACACATGGAAAATCAGCAAGTTCTATGACAAGACACGGCCTGAAAAGGAGATGTGTTTCACCATAAACTCTTTGGGGTGCATTGAAATCACAATGTACCAGGGTAAGGTGGCGGCCTTGGCCGACCTTCAGGTGGGCGACCGCGTGGAAATCCAATATTAGGCCATGGTGACGGTAGGATTGGTACAAGCTAACATCGTGCCCCATGCGGTGGAGCACAATCTGCGCCATTATGCGGAGATGCTGGAGCGCGAGTTGACAAAACCCGTCGATTTGCTGGTGTTTCCGGAGATGTATGCCTGCGGGTTTTCCTCTGCCTTGCGGGAGGAGGCGTGCGCGTGGAGCGCACAATGTCAGGATTTTCTGCAGCAGACGGCCCGCCAACAGAACGCCAATGTGGTAGCATCCTTGCCGATTGTGGAACATGACCAGGTTTTCAACCGGCTGCATTGGTATTCGCCGGAAGGTTTTCTTGGACAGTATGACAAAAAGCATCTTTTCTTCGGTGATGAGCAGGCCTTATGCTCCTCTGGACAAAACCGAACCATCATTTCCACGTTAGGGTATCGCTTTCTGCCATTGATTTGCTACGATGTGCGTTTTCCCGTGTGGAGCCGTAATCGTTATGATAATGGGCAGTATGCGTATGATTGTCTGGTGTATGTGGCGAATTTCCCGGCGCCTCGGGAGGAGATTTTGCAGAAGCTGGCCGCCGCCCGCGCCATCGAGAACCAGGCCTACGCCATTGTGGTGAACCGCGTGGGCGTGGATGGCAACGGCTTTCCCCATGCCGGAGGCACCGCCGTCTTCGATTATGAAGGACGAAAAGTGGCCGCCGCCGCGCAAAATCAGGAGCAAATCCTTATAGCAGAGTTGGATTTTGAAAAACTGCAGACCTTTCGTGAGCGAATCCCGATAGCGAAACAATGGGATAAGTAGCTGTATTATATTGATTTTCAATATAATAAAAATTTTTTATAAAAATTAAACGGAGTAATAAAAAAAAGTGTATTTTTGCAGCCTCAAAAACTGAGATGGTGCTGTAGCTCAGTTGGTAGAGCAACGGACTGAAAATCCGTGTGTCACTGGTTCAATTCCCGTCAGCACCACGAGCCCTGAT
>JBGUMF010000034.1:0-35985 GCA_045116675.1 Bacteroidales bacterium | reverse complement strand
CCGTACATTCTGAAATACAAGGATTTGGACGGCGTCAGCAAAGTGATCAAGAGTACGATAACGGTGCTGTAAGCAGTTAACAATTAATAATTAATAGTTAATAGTTGATGGTTGGCAGGCTATGGCTATAGACCAATGATCAAAGACTTTGGTTTCTTAACTTCCAACGGCCAATATCAATTCAACAAATAAACGATTCAACAATCATCATCATCTGCCTGGCTTGGCAAAAAAGTAGTCATGCTGCTTTTTCCGCTCTGCCAGGCTTTTGGCTACATGGACTTTCTGGCCTGTATAGGGGTTGTATTCTAAGTAGTACATGGCGGTGGCAAAGGTCATCGGGGTGGGGGTGAAATCCTGCACCTGGTCGGTGATGAGGTGGCATCGGCGGGTGAGACGGCTCAGGGCAGCCATTTTCTCCACGGTACATCCGGGATGCGAGCCGATGAGGTAGGGGATGAGCTGCTGGTTCTTGCCGCAACGCTGGTTTTCTTCGTTAAAAAGATCCAAAAACTCCAGGAAATGGTCGAAGCTGGGTTTGCGCATCAGTTTCAGCACCTCGGGATCCGTATGTTCGGGAGCCACCTTCAGCCGCCCCGACACATGATGCTTTACAACCTCATGCAGATATTTGCGTTGGCCGTTGCGCTCGTTTTCCCGGGTGTCGTGGTTCAGCAGCATCTCGTAACGTATGCCGCTGCCGATGGTGACGTGCTTCACGCCCGCCATCTCACGAACTCTCTGATATAGGGAGATGAGCGGATGATGGTCCAGCTGGAGGTTGGGGCAGATTTCGGGTGTGAGGCAGGATGGACGCGGGCATTTGCGGCAACGGTTCAAATCCCGGCCCTGCATACGGAACATATTGGCGGAGGGCCCACCCAAATCACTGATGTGTCCCTTGAAATAGGGCCTGGAAATCAGATCTTTGACCTCGGCGAGAATGGACTCGTCGGAACGCGAGGCAATCTGTTTGCCCTGATGCGCGGCGATGGCGCAGAAACTGCACCCCCCGAAACATCCCCGATGCAAGGTGATGGAATTCTTGATCATCTCGAAGGCGGGAACGTCGCCACGCTTGAGATATTTGGGATGCGGCAGGTTCATCATCCGGTCGAAGAGGGCAAAGCTGTCCATCTCCGCTTCGGTGGCCACAGGGTAGGGTGGGCGCACGACAACATGTTTGCCATGCTCATAGGGTTGAATAATGGTCCGTTGTTCCCGCTTGTTGGATTCGGTTTCAAATAAAACAAAATCCTCGCCATACCGCCGTTTGTCCTTCAGCTCTTCTTGATAGCTGTGCAGAAGGATGGGCTTTTCGTCGGTATATTTTTGGATATCGGTGTCAATGTATGCAATCTGTTGGTGTTCAGATAGATGATTGCGCCAGTCGGGTTGCTGGAACAGCTTGGCCAAGGCCGTGATGGGTCGTTCGCCCATGCCATACACCAGCACATCGGCACCGCTCTCGATGAGGATGGAGGGTTTGAGCGTGTCGCTCCAGTAGTCGTAGTGCGAGAGGCGGCGCATGGATGCTTCAATGCCCCCGATGACGACGGGTACGTCCGGAAACAACTCCTTGAGGATGCGGCTGTAAACGGTGGTGGCGTAGTCGGGCCGGAAGCCCGCCTTGCCGCCCGCCGTGTAGGCGTCGTCGCTGCGCAGGCGCCTGTTGGCCGTGTAATGGTTCACCATAGAGTCCATATTGCCGGAGGTTACCCCGAAAAAGAGTCTCGGCTTCCCTAATTTCTTGAAATCCCGCAAATCATCTTTCCAGTTGGGTTGGGGCAGGATGGCCACGCGCAGCCCTTCGCGCTCCAGTGTGCGCCCGATGACAGCGGCGGCAAAAGAGGGGTGATCGACGTAGGCGTCCCCGCTCACGAGGACAACATCCACATAATCCCATCCGAGGTAGTCGAGCTCCTTTTTGGTGATGGGAAGAAAATGCTTGCCGGGGTTCATACGGAAAGGGACGATGGTGGATTAGTGAATCACTTTGAGCTCGTCAACGTTCATGCGTACTTTGAGCCATTTTACCAACTTCTGCTCGTCGGCCTGATGACGGCTGTTGTTGTCCCATTGCAGATACACGACCGCAACCGTTTTGGATTCCATGGATCGGGTGTTGTATTGCACCATATCGGTTACAGCAAACTCCTGAACAGCCGGATATTGGGCGTAAATCTCTTCTGCCAGCTGTTGTGAGAGCGTCTCGGCATCTTGAATGGCGTTGATTTTGGACCGCAGCTCGGAGATGGTGGAATCCTGTTTCGCAATAGTGGCATCTTTTTTATTAAGAATGTCTTCAATGATTTCGTTCTGCTTTGTAATATCGATGGTCTCACCGGTCTGCTTGATAACCAGACTGGTCTTTTTCAGCCCATATTGGGTGTGAAGCATGTCTTGCAGCTTGGCAATTTGTTCGTTGCTGATGGGTTTGCCTATCAGCGAAAGCGTGACGCATTGGCTGCGGTGGTGGTATTCCCGGTCGGCATCGATGATCTGGGTGTTTTGGAACATTTCGCTGGAGCGCAAATCCTTCACGAATTTGATGCTCTGGGTGTTGAAAGCCGCCTCCTGCACCACGTCGGTGGCCAAATAGATGCTGGGGATAAGGACGAGGATGGTGAGGACGGTGATAAAACGTTTCACTTTGCGGTGCCGACGCTCATCCACGTATTGGGCCTCGGGGAAACGGAGGAAGCGCACGACGAGGAAGGGGGCCAAAGCGATGAAGAAGGAGTTGATGAAGAAAAGATAAAAGGCTCCGAGGAAGTACCATATCTGTCCTGTGGCGATGCCGAAGCCCGCCGTGCACAAGGGCGGCATGAGGGCGGTGGCAATGGCCACGCCGGAGATGACGGTGATGGACTGCGACTTCCGGCTGGAGGCCACAATGCCGGCCAATCCGCCGAAGAAGGCGATGAAGACGTCGAAGATGGTGGGTTGCGTACGGGCCAGAAGCTCGGAGCGTGCATCGTTAATGGGCGAGATGAGGAAGTAGAGCGTGGAGGCCACCAGACTGATGAACACCATGAACGCCAGGTTCTTAAGGGATTTCCTCAACAGCTGTTCGTCAAAGGTGCCGACGGCGAACCCGATGCCCGTGATGGGTCCCATAAGTGGGGAAATCAACATCGCGCCGATGATGACGGCCGTGGAGTTGACGTTAAGCCCTACCGATGCCACGATAATGGCGAAGAAGAGAACCCAGACGTTCACGCCCCGGAAAACCACACTCTTGGAGATGGAGTCGAAGGTGGCTTCATAGTCGGTGTCGTCCCGCAACTGGGTATATTGCCGGAGGGAGACCCATGCCTTGCGGATGGCCCTGTTGATGCGTTGTCGGAGGGTGGGCGTTTCCATGACAGTCTTTTTTCGGTGTCAGTACTATGTGGTCAGCATTCCAATGAGTTCCGGTAGCGTGCAGGTATGCTGCTCGCCGCTGGTCATGTTCTTGCAGGTGAAGGTGTGGCTTGTGCGCTCGTTCTCGCCCGCCATAACCACGAAGGGGATGTGTTTGGCGTTGGCGTACGACATCTGCTTGCCCATCTTGACGCTGTCGGGGTAGATTTCTGCCGCAATGCCTGCCTCGCGCACGGCGCGCAGGGCGGCAAGGGCATATTTCTCATCCTCATTCCCGAAGTTGACGAACAAGGCCTTGACAGGATTCAGAATCTCATCCGGGAAAAGTCCTAACTCGTTGAGTACGTCGTAGATGCGTTCCGCGCCGTAGGAGATGCCCACGCCCGACATGTTCTTCAGTCCGAAGATGCCGGTGAGGTTGTCGTAGCGTCCGCCGCCGGAGATGCTTCCGATGGAGGCGTCCTTGGCCTTCACCTCGAAGATGGCGCCGGTATAGTAGTTCAGGCCGCGGGCCAGAGTGATGTCGATTTCCAAATCGGTGGTGATGCCCATCTCGGCCACATAGTCCAGCACGGTGGTGAGCTCCTCAAGGCCTTTCTGTCCGATTTCGCTGGTGGCGAGCAAGGCCTTCAAACATTCGAGCTTCTCCTCGTTGGTCTGTCCGCCGAGACAGAAGACGGGTTGCAGCTTTCCGATGGCATCGGGGGTGAGACCGCGTTCTGCCATCTCGGCACAGACAGCCTCCTGCCCGATTTTGTCTAACTTGTCCATCGCCGTGCAGAGGTCCGTGACCTTGTCGGCGGCCCCGATCACCTCCGCGATGCCGGAGAGGATCTTGCGGTTATTGATCTTCATCGTGACTGCGATGCCGAATTTCCGGAAAATCTCATCCGTGATCTCCACCAGCTCGGCCTCGTTGAGCAGGGAGGTGCTGCCGATAATGTCGGCGTCGCACTGGTAGAACTCGCGGTAGCGGCCTTTCTGCGGGCGGTCGGCGCGCCATACGGGCTGCATCTGGTAGCGCTTGAAGGGGAAGGTGATGTCGTTCTGGTGCTGCACCACGAAACGGGCGAAGGGCACCGTCAGGTCGTAACGCAGGCCTTTCTCGCACAGCTTGGTGGCCAGCTTGTTGACCGACATGCTGCTGTCCTGGAAGTCAACCCCCTGGGTGAAATCGCCCGAATTGAGGATTTTGAAGAGCAGACGGTCGCCCTCTTCGCCATATTTGCCCATCAGAGTGGAGAGATTCTCCATGGATGGTGTCTCGATGGGAAGATAGGCGTGCTTGTAGAATACGGAGCGGATCGTATCGAAAATGTAGTTGCGGCGCATCATCTCCGCCGGCGTGAAATCCCGCGTCCCCTTGGGTATGGATGGTTTTACGATGTTCATTGTCGTTGTTTTTTTTGTAGGCTGCAAAAGTACACAATTTTTCGCGATTCCGTTTTAGGGTTTTGGAATGAAAAAAAAGGAAAAATTATTCCTTCTGTCCGTATGTGTGTTTTTTATGCTATTTTTGCACCCGAATTAAAAACGTTATTAAAATCACAGTTATGACAAAAATCATTACCGTCTTTATGGTGTTGGCAATCAGCTTGGGTAGCTGTTTCCAACGTAACAACAACACCCAATATGAAGGCAAGTACAGAGGCGAATTCACGATGAATGGCACGCAGATTGCCACGGGCGACCTGGAATATTTCTCCAATCCCCTGGATGAGAATGGCATCATGCTGTATGTTCTTCCCTTGTCCGGTACTTCCACAGGACATTTTGAGACCACTTGTGAGGATTTCGACCTCGTGGCCAGCATCCTGCTCGACCGTATCGGCAGCAATCCGTATGTGACGGATGGTATGATGCAGGTGAAAACCGTGGATGTAACGTCTGATTTCACGAACACGACCGTGAACACGACGTTCTACTTCCACATCGACACGGCACTGGTGGACACTGTTCCCGACTGGCAGATCAACTTCGTGGGTGCGAAAGTGGTGGATGTTGACACCACAAGTTCCAAAGGCATGATCTCGTACAGATAGTTTTTCCTTTGGTGTTAAGACAAAAAAAGCCGCTCGATTGAGCGGCTTTTTTTTGCTTTGAGTTAGAGACGATTATTCGCCACCTTCCACATTGTCGGCAATTTTCGCAGAAGCAAAGTCACCATCCTCTTCCAAGTAGAATTTGGTGTCTTCCAACAGAACGTTGTCACTCTTTCTGTAAAGTTTGTAGTTGAAATAATCATCGGCACCCATGTGGGTCTTGATTTCGCTGCCATGCAACAGAATACCGGCTACGGATTCGAGGTATTTGGTTTTAGCCTTGACATCGGTGTAGCCTTCGTCATTGCCCGTGAAGGTGTAATCGCCGATCCAGTACACATTGATGGTGCCCAACACGGCCTTGATGCTGATGACGCTCTCGGTGTTTTCAGCCTGGGAGAAGTTGAGCTCGGTGTAATAGGAGTGTTGGTCTCTGTGGCAGCTGGAGAAAACCATGGCACAGCAAACAATTGCTAATAAAGCGAGTTTTTTCATTTTTTGATGTTTTAAATTAATAATAAGGGTTAAAATGTTTCTTTTATTTCAAAACGCCCAGCTCTTTGCCGATCTTGGTGAAGGCAGCGATGCACTTGTCGAGGTGCTCGGGTTCGTGGGCGGCGGAAATCTGCACGCGGATACGGGCTTGGTCTTTCGGCACCACAGGATAGTAGAAGCCGGTGACATAGATGCCTTCCTCCTGCAGTTTGGCGGCCATCACCTGTGACAGTTTGGCGTCATACAGCATCACGGCGCAGATAGCGGACTCCGTCGGTTTGATGTCGAAACCAGCGGCTTTCATCTTGGCCACGAAGTATTCGGTGTTGCTGTGTAGCTTGTCTTGCAGCTCGTTGGTTTCGGACATGATATCCACCATCTTGCAGCCGGCAGCAGCCACCATCGGAGGAATGGAGTTGGAGAAGAGGTACGGACGTGAGCGTTGACGCAGCATGTCGATGATTTCCTTCTTACCGGTGGTGAAACCGCCGATGGCGCCGCCGAAGGCCTTGCCCAGCGTACCGGTCAGGATTTCGATTTTGCCGCGCAGGTTGTAACGCTCGGTCACGCCGCGGCCGGTGTTGCCCACCACGCCGGCGGAGTGAGACTCATCCACCATGACCATGGCGTCGTATTTCTGGGCCAGCTCATAGATCTTGTCCAGCGGGCACACGTTGCCGTCCATGGAGAACACACCGTCGGTGACGATGATGCGGAAACGCTGGGCCTGGGCGGCTTTCAATTGCTCCTCAAGGTCGGCCATGTCGGCGTTTTTATAGCGGTAGCGCACAGCCTTGCAGAGGCGCACGCCGTCGATGATGGAAGCGTGGTTGAGGGCGTCGGAGATAATGGCGTCCTGGTCGGTGAGCAGGGGCTCGAAGACACCGCCGTTGGCGTCGAAGCAGGCAGCGTAGAGGATGGTGTCCTCAGTGCCGAAGAACTCGGCGATCTTCTTCTCCAGGGCCTTGTGCAGGTCGGAGCAGCCGCAGATGAAACGTACGGAGGCCATGCCGTAGCCGTGGGTGTCGAGGGCTTCCTTGGCGGCGGCGATCAGGCGCGCGTCGTTGGCGAGGCCCAGGTAGTTGTTGGCGCAGAAGTTCAGCACCTTGCTGCCGTCCTGCAGCGTGATCTCACCGCTCTGCGGAGAGGCGATGATGCGTTCGTTTTTGTACAAGCCGGCTTCCTTGATGTCGGCCAGTTCTTTCTGGAGATGTTCTTGAAAATGCGTGTACATAGTTTTATGTTTATTTGTTGAATCGTTTATTTGTTTATTTGTTGAATCTGTGTCTTGGATTTAATGAGGCTGCAAAATTAGCAAAAAAATCGAAAAATTGTCATTGCGGATGCAAAATGAGGATTTCGTTGTTCGTGTTTGTCTGTTTCGTGTATCTTCGGGCCAAGGTTCCCGGAAAAAGGAATCGGATGTGTGCGTTTAGCGCAAGTCGCGGATGGGGAGCTCGTAGCTGGCGGCCGTGTTGCCTCCTTTCCATTTCGGCATCGTTTTCAGAATCCGTGTGGCCTCCTCCTGGAATGCCCGCTCCTCAGCGGATGACAACACGTTTTTTGGCTGAAATACCACCTCCTTTACTTCGCCGTCTTCGTTGATGATGAGCACGATGTAGGCATTGTAGTATTTCGGGGTGCGGAGAAAGTCCAGCGGGGTGGTCAGCCGGGATTTCAGCCATTGTGCCGGTGCGCCAACGGAGGAGTGCCACTCTTTCCCTTCCCAAGAATAAGAATTATCGATTTCAATATCCCCAGGATCTATAATCATCCCGTCGAGTTCTTCTCCCAATATAACGTCGTCTGTGTCTGGAGAAGTAGTGTTCTTTTGCTCGACACAATTCGATTTAGTTTCCTTGGCCGCGTCTATGTCTATTAAGATGCCTTGAAGTTCATACGGTTCGAGTTGGCCGGGGTGGGGTATGGAATCTTCTTGGTTTGATGCTTCTCTGGTATCATACAAGCTCTCAGTGTCCGTGGCTGATTCCGACATTCCCACTTCCCCTTGGAGCTTCGGGCTTGAATTGTGGCAGCCGCCCATCATCATGGAGGAGACAGCAATGCCTGCCACCGTCACGGCCTTCCCGAGGCTGCGTCGTTTGGAAAGTTCCTGTTCGATGTAGCGGACTTCGGCCTCGCAGTAGGGACATGTGCCGCGGCAATCGCCCTCGTGGGTACATTCACGCGTTTCCAGCGGGATGTCATTCTCCCGTGCCACACGCTGCCGCACCTCCTTCAAAAACTCACAGGTCCGTTTTCCTCTTTTCATTATAAATGATGTTGAAATGGGAACGCAAAAGTAGAAAAAATATTTTTGCTTGTTTGATATTTGTAGATTATTTTGTTTTTTTGCAAAAAAAAATGATGAAACCACTTGTAAAAGTCATATTCTTACTGGCAGTCACATTGTATGGTTATGCCGGATGGGCACAAGATGTTCCAAACTTGTCTCGGTGTGACGCGCCACCTTTGTATTTCACGGAAGAAATGCCGATGTTCCCCGGTGGTCAGGATTCTATGTATGCATATCTCCAACGTGAAATCAAGTATCCCCCGGTGGCAAAAGAAAATCGTATCACGGGCACCGTGCTGATTGAGTTTGTGGTGGAAAAGGACGGCCAGCTGACCAACGGCAAAGTGAAGGTCCCGCTTTTCCCCGATTGCGATGTGGAAGCGTTGCGTGGAGTAATGTCAATGCCGAGATGGACACCTGGCAAAAACATGGGAAGGCCGGTACGTTGTTTCTATCAGGTGCCGGTCTCTTTCAGAATTGATGATTGAATATTGTGATGACGCTTTGCATCCAGCCGTTGCATTCTGTTTATACCACCGTGACGGCGGTGCCGGAAGCGGTAACCATCAGCATGCCGTTGTTCTGCCCCAGTATTTCGTAGTCGATGTCGATGCCGACCACGGCGTTGGCCCCTTTCTCCGCTGCGCGCTGCTCGAGCTCCCTCAGGGCGTTTTCACGTGCTTTCTGAAGCTCATCCTCGTAGGAGCCGGAACGGCCGCCCACGATGTTGCGTATCCCTGCGAAAAAGTCCTTCACGAAATTTATGCCGGTGATGACCTCGCCGAACACGATGCCGTGATAGTTCACAATCTGCTTGCCTTCAACTGATGGTGTGGTGGTTAATATCATAATGGTGTGATTTTAAAATAGGTTGCAAAAATACGAATTATTTGAGAATGTGCAATCGAAAATGTGGCCGCCGACAGCTCCCGATTCCCCTGAAATGAAGTGCGATGCTTTTTTGCGCCCGTCCGCCGCGCATGTCCGAGAAATGAGTATCTTTGCACCCGTGAAATAATATGGGTTTTTATACCTGATTTTATAAGAAAACAACTTTCCGAATTGAATTGAAAAGTTGTAGGATGTTTTGAAAAATAAATCTGTAAGATAACAATGTTTGAAAGTTTAACCGACCGATTAGACAGAGCGTTTAAGATCATAAAGGGACAGGGCTACATCACGGAAATCAATGTGGCCGAGACGATGAAGGAGGTCCGCAAGGCCCTTCTGGACGCCGATGTCAGCTATAAGATTGCCAAGGATTTCACCGACGATGTGAAGAAGAAGGCTCTGGGTATGAACGTGCTGAAGGCCGTGTCGCCCAGCCAGCTGATGGTGAAGATCACCTACGACGAACTTATCGAGTTGATGGGGCGCGAGGCCGTGGATATCAACATCAAAGCCAATCCCGCCATCATTCTCATGTCGGGCTTACAGGGTTCCGGTAAGACGACCCACGCGGCGAAATTGGCCAATCTGTTGAAAACCAAGCGTAATAAGAAACCGTTGCTCGTGGCCGGCGACGTGTATCGTCCTGCCGCCATAGACCAGCTGAAGGTGCTGGGTGAGCAGATCGGCGTGCCCGTTTATACCGAACCGGACAGCAAGAAGCCGGTGGAGATCGCCAAAAACGGTGTGAAACATGCCAAGGAATACGGCTACGATGTCGTGCTGATTGATACCGCCGGCCGTCTGGCAGTGGATGAGGAGATGATGACCGAGATTGGCAACATCAAAGAGGCCGTCAATCCGCATGAGATCCTCTTCGTGGTGGACGCCATGACCGGCCAGGATGCCGTGAACACCGCCAAGGCCTTCAACGACAAGCTGAACTTCGACGGCGTGATCCTCACCAAGATGGACGGTGACACCCGCGGTGGTGCCGCCCTGACCATCAAGGCGGTGGTGGACAAGCCCATCAAGTTCATCGGCACGGGCGAGAAAATGGAGGCCCTGAGCGTCTTCCATCCCGACCGTCTGGCTGAACGTATCCTCGGTATGGGCGACATCCGCTCCTTCGTGGAAAAAGCCCAGGACCAGTTCGACCAGGAAGAAGCGGCCAAGTTGCAGAAGAAGCTGGCCAAGAACCAGTTCGACTTCAACGACTTCATGAACCAGATCCAGCAAATCAAGAAGATGGGCAATGTGAAGGACCTGATGTCGATGATTCCCGGCATGGGCAAGGTGATCCGCGACATGGACATTGACGACAACGCCTTCAAGAGCGTGGAGGTCATCATCCAATCCATGACCCCGGAGGAACGCGCCAACCCTGACATTATCAACGGCTCCCGCCGCAAACGTATCGCCAAGGGCAGCGGACGCGACATCCAGGATGTGAACCGCCTGATGAAACAGTTTGAGGACACCCGCAAGATGATGAAACTGGTGAACAGCGGCAAAGCCAAAAACCTGGTCCGCGCCATGAATGCCCCGGGACGGAGACCGTTGTGACAATTGACAATTGACAATTAATAATTAATAATTAACAGTTAATAATTAATAATTAACAGTTAATAATTAATAGGGGTGGGAACTTTGAACTATGACGATGAACTATGGTCTTCGGTCTTTCATACCTTCTCACTTTTAACATTATAAACTTTAAAAACATTACAAACCATACAAACCGAACAAACATTTATGCCAAATATTTTAGACGGAAAAGTTATTGCTTCCAACATCAAGACTGAGATTGCAGAGGAAGTGAAGTCCTTGTTGGACCAGGGCAAGCCTGCGCCTCATCTGGCGGTCATCATCGCTGGAGAGGATGGCGGCGCACTGAGTTACGTGAACAGCATTGAGAAGCAGAGCAAGGCTGTGGGATTCACGGTCTCGGCGTACAAGTTTCCCGCCGACGTGCGCGAGCAGGACGTGCTGGACACTATCGACTTCCTGAACCGTGACGAGGATGTGGACGGCTACATTATCCAGATGCCGCTGCCCAGGCAGGTGTCGATGGACAAGGTCACCGCGCACGTGGACCCGCGCAAGGACATGGACTGTTTCCACCCGGAGAATATGGGCAATCTGGTGCTGGGTCGTGACGCCTACGCACCGGCCACCCCGCATGCCGTGATGGAAATCCTGCGCCGCAGCAACATCGACACGACCGGAAAGGATACGGTTGTCGTAGGCCGCAGCAATATCGTGGGTAAACCTCTCGCTATGATGCTTCTCCAGAAGGACGCCAACGCCACCGTGACTGTCTGCCACAGCCGCACCAAAAACCTCAAGCGCGTGTGCAGCCGTGCCGACATCCTCATTGTGGCCATCGGCCAGCCGGAGATGATCACCGCCGATTACATAAAGAAGAACGCCACGGTCATCGATGTGGGCATTCACCGTCTGCCGGATGTGACCAAACCCACCGGCTACCGTGTGTGCGGCGATGTCAAATACGACGAGGTGGCTCCCCTTTGCGAGGCGATCACCCCCGTGCCCGGCGGCGTGGGCGCCGTGACAATGGCCTGCCTGCTGCAGAATACGATGAGAGCGTATAGGACACGGAAACAATTAACAATTAATAATTAATAGTTAATAGTTAATAGTTAATAGTGCTTATTACTTTTATACTTTTAAATAATTTATCTTCAAAATAGAATGACCAAGCGTTATTTAATCAGTGGTGGTGGCACGGGAGGACATATTTTCCCGGCCCTGGCCATTGCCAACAAAATCAAGAGTGAACAACCGGATGCTGAGTTCCTGTTTATCGGGGCCAGCGACAAGATGGAGATGCAGCGCGTGCCCGAGGCCGGCTATCCGATTGAGGGCCTGCGCATTTACGGCATCAGTCGCGATTTTTCCCTGAAGGGTATTGGCAAAAACCTGAAGCTGCCCTTTGTGCTGATGGGGGCGATGCGGAAAGCCAAACGCATCATCCGTGAGTTTAATCCCGATATCGCCATCGGGGTGGGGGGCTTTGCCAGCGGACCGGCCTTGAAGATGGCCGACAAGTTAGGTGTGCCGACGCTCCTGCAGGAACAGAACTCCTATCCCGGTGTCACCAATAAGATGCTGGCTCCCAAGGCGAAGCGCATCTGCGTGGCGTACGACGGACTGGAGAAGTATTTTCCGGCGGACAAGATTGTGAAGACCGGCAATCCCATCCGTGCCGAAATTCTCCATATTACCCCGAAAGACCCGAAGGCATACCAGTATTTCAATTTCGTGCCGGAACGGAAAACCGTTCTGGTCGTGGGCGGCAGTCTTGGCGCCCGCACTTTGAACGAGACGATGGCCGCCCACTTGGATGAGTTCCGGCAGGCGGGCATCCAGCTCCTGTGGCAGACCGGCGAGCAGTTCTTCCGCGACATCGACTCCAAACTGCTGGCCGAGCAGGACGAGTTTATCCGTATCGTGCCCTTTATCAAGAATATGAACGACGCGTACAGCATGGCCGACATTATCGTGTCGCGGGCTGGCGCACTGGCTATCGCCGAGTTGACCATCGTGGGCAAGCCCACGATTCTGGTGCCGTTCCCGTATGCGGCGGAAGATCATCAGACCTACAATGCGAAGGCACTCTCCACGCGGGATGCCGCCATCCTGATTCCGGATGGCGAGGCCAAGCAGCGGCTGATGCCTGAGCTGATGGAGCTTGCCGCCAACACGCCGCGCTGCGAGCAGATGGGCCGTTATATGCGCGAACTGGCACAGCCTGAGGCCATTGACCTCATTTATAAAGAAATAGAATCTATTGTTAAATAACCCGTCATGGTATTGCTGTTGATTTTCCTGCTTGGGGCTATGGGCATATCTTTCTTGTGCTCCACTTTGGAGTCTTCCCTCATGTCCACCCCGCTATCCTATATAATGATGCGAGAGGATGAAGGTTATGGGCCGGCAACGCTGTTCAAGAAGTACAAGACGGAGCCGGAACGCCCGTTGGCTGCTATCCTGTCGCTGAACACGATTGCCAACACTATCGGTGCCGCCGGTGTGGGCCAGCAGGCCACGCTTCTGTTCGGCAGCCGTTGGTTCGGATTGGTGTCCGCCATTACCACCTTGCTGATTCTCATTTTCTCGGAAATCATACCCAAGACCATAGGCACCACACGTTGGAAAAGCCTGATGGGATTCACGGCCAATACGATACGCATACTCATCGTGCTGATGTACCCGCTGGTGAAACTGGTGGAAAGCGTGGGCGGGATGATTGCCAAGAGGGTGCCGCAGGATGCCGTGGTGAGCCGTGAGGAGGTGCTGGCCATGGCCAATGTGGGCGAAGAGGAGGGCGTGATCGAGGAGGATGAGAACAAGGTGATCCAGAACATCATCAAGCTCGATAACGTGCTCGCCTCCGATGTGATGACCCCTCGGGTGGTGGCTGCCATCGCCCCGGAGTCCATGACCCTGCGCGACTATTACGACGATGACCAGTATGACCATTTCTCCCGTATTCCTGTCTATGCCGAATCCCCGGAATACATCACCGGCTATGTGCTTCGCGATGACGCGTTGGAGAATCTTGCCGAGGACAAGTTCGATATGACGTTGGGCGAGATTAAGCGGGATCTTCCGTATTTTAATGAGGAAAAATCCATCAGCGACATTTGGGACTCCATGTTGAAACAGAAATCCCAAATAGCCCTGATCATTGACGAGTATGGCTGTTTCCAGGGAATCCTCACCATGGAGGATATCATCGAGACGGTGTTCGGCTTTGAGATTATTGATGAGAGCGATGAGGTGTCGGATATGCAGCAGTATGCACGCGAACGCTGGCAGCAGCGTCAGAAGCGCTTCAAGACTATCCAGTTGCCGCAAGGGCACTCTTCTACAGAAAAAGTATAACCGTTTTTTACAGAATTAGATATTAAAAAAAAATGAATGCGAAAATTAGTAAAATTGCCATTTTGTTGCTGGTTTTGTGGATGCCTACCTTCCTGAATGCTCAGAATCATCCCGTTCGTATCCACAGCGATTTGCACCATGAAATCGGTATCACGGCCGGTCCTAATTCCATAATTGGGGGCACGGTGTATGGTACGGTGGGCTTCTTCGGTGCCTTGTTCTCTGGTCTTGGCCATGAGCGTACGCGTCTCGATTTTTACGGCGAATACGGCCTGCATTACTATTATCAGGTCAAACCATGGTGCCAGGTGGGTGTGAAAACCACCATAGATGCAGCTAAGATGGTCACATACACCGACACGACTTATTCCACGGTGTCCCGATCCAGTACGTTCCTGTTACTGTCGGTGATGCCGAGCGTGCGATTCACGTACCTGAACCGCCCGTGGGTGCGCCTCTATTCTGGGGTGGACTTGGGCTGCGGTTTCCTCTTCACAGGCGAAAAATCCTCTTCGAAATCAGAAGAGGGCAAGGATTCGGATAATGACAATATCCTGTTCGCCTTCAATGTCACACCTATAGGGGTGAATGTGGGCAAAAAGTTCTTCGGGATGGCGGAATTGAATTTCGGCTTCGACTCCTGGTTTAAAGTTGGTATCGGATGCCGTTGGTAGGCTGACTATTCCCAACCGTCGTAGATTTCCGGTCCGTAGTAGTTGTGTTCGCCTTTGTGGTCGTGTTGCCATATCTGGGCGAAAAACGGGCTGTGTGCCGACAGGTTGTCATAATCCCACGCGGGCGGCAGGCATTCCGGACACCAGTGGCCGCCATGCAGGATGAGTTTGGGCGATGCGAAGAAGGTGTGGCCCTTGTGGCACTGCCATTCCAGCTGTTTTTCCGGATTTCCCGAGTACTGGGTGGAAATGAGTTTTCCGCCTCGGAATTCGGCGGCCTTCCGCAAATCCTCCACCGTAAGTTCCTCTAATGTCTTGCTTTCGTCGTAGCCGTGGTCCAAGCGGATGGCATCCTCTTCGTGATTGGGGTTGGTGAGGTCCCAGTCTTTCCAGTTCGGGATGGCTTTCCATTTGTCCAAGGTGCCGTAATAGGCACGGATGCGGTTCTCGTCGTTGTGTTTGATCCACCACTGGGTGCCCCATTTCTTCTTGTAGGCCATGGGACGCAGCGCCGCCTTGATGATGAAAGGCGGCACGATGCGGGCCATCTTGAAAATCTTGGGCAGGGAGGCCTCCAACTGGCGGAAATATTCGTCGATGGGGATGTTGGCGCGGAAGTGCAGATATTGCTCCAGCCGGTCGGCATCAAGGTAGTACTGGCCGTGGAAGTTGCGCAGCACGAACCATTTGGCGTTGAAAATCTTTTCAGGTTTCGGGCAGGAACAGGCTTTCAGCAGGCGGCACTCGAACACGTAGTTGGTCATGCGGTAGTCGGGGCCGCTGCTGATGTTGTAGAAGTTGTTCCAGAAGGCTTCGGGCACGTCGTCGCCGCAGATGTTGGCCAGCAAACGGCCGGAATCCTCTAGGGTGGCCCATTCCAGCACGCCGGCGATGGGGATATGGAACATGATGGGATCGAATTGCTTCACGATGCCCGGGTACAGGATCCCCGACTGGCGCAGGCTGACCCAATGCTTCAATCCGGATTCGGCGAAGATGCGCTCGGCCTTGATTTTGCTGATGCCGTAATGGTCATAGACGCTGGCGCAGATGGGGTCGCCGGCGCGTCCCCAGTGGTGGGGGGGCATCCGGTCCGAGACCTGCGCCACGGAGCCGATATAGACCGCCTTGATGTCGTCAGCATTGGGCTGGGAGAGGATGGCCTTCACCACGTTCTGTGCCGAGCTGACGTTCACATGCAGCGTCTTTTGCGGGTAGTAGTCGGCGGCGGGCGACACCATGCCGCCCACGTGCAGCACGTAGTCCGCACCCGTCACGCCCGCCAGCACGTCCTCGTAGCGTGTGAGGTCGCCCCACACAATCTTGACCCTGTCGGCTATCGGTGCCAGCTTCTGGATGTTTTTCTTGCTGTGACGGGCCAGCACAACGAGGTTGTAGCGGTCGGCCTGTTTCAGCAGCTCGGTCAGACCGGCCCATCCCATAAGGCCGGTGGCACCGGTGAGGAATATGGTTTTCTTCATTGTTTAATAATTTCTGACAGGTGATTTTTGAAGTTGTTGGTGCGGGTCAATGGCAGCGTTTTTTCGTTGATAAGTCTGCTGGTGATTTTAGTGCAAATTTAGAGTTGCAAAGATAAGTAATATATGGTTACAAGAAAAAACTTATTTTTGCCTTCCCAAATATCACCACTATGAAACGCAGTCTTATCGCCATATTCATGCTGCTTCCGCTGTTAGGGTGGGCGCAACCGCCGCTGTCGCCCGCCGAAAGCAAGGCCCGTTTGCAGCAATTAGGCGACTCGCTGCGGAAATATGATTATTTCGAGAACTTCGACCGCTTTGGTTGGTCGGTAGTGGGGATTCGCTCCGACAAGAACGCAAAGAACAGGTTTCCAGACCGTTATGGCATCATCAACGATTACGGGCAGGTGATTCTCCCGTGCGAATACAGCGACATCCGCTTCCAAGAGCATTCCGACCTGATGATGGTGATAAAGGGCGAAAATGCGGGCTTCATGAACCGGCAGTTGGAATGGGTGATTCCGCCGAAATACAACTTCGAGTTCTGGGCCGAAATGGAATATGCCGATTTTTTTGAATATGGTTTGATTGTGGCCGCTGATGCAGATCGGAACTACGGTGTGGTGGATTCCACAGGACGCGAAATAGTGCCCTGCCGCTACAAATGGGTAAACATCGTCGGCCCTGATCTTTTTGTGGTCGAAGATGACCATTATGGCGCCATCAACCGGAACGGCGACACGGTGATTCCGTTTGTTTACAAATACATATTCTCCTTATACTCTTCCGATTATCGTTATTTAATTGTAGGAAATCAAGACAAATATGGCGTGATTTCAAACTCAGGAAAAGAAATTCTCCCTGTCGTGTATGAGAGGATTTTAGACCATGACAAAGGGTTCTTCTCGGTCAGCCAGAACGGCAAATGGGGCGTGGTGGATTCTCTGGGAAACATTGTCATTCCGCTCGAATATGAAACACAGCATATATGGTTTAAACATGGTCTGGACTTGGTAGAGATGGGTGGTTTGTATCTGAACAGCGGCATGGATCGAGACGACCCGGAAAAATGCAAATTGCTCAATATGCAAGGGAAAGTGCTGCTTAAAGGCTATGATGCCAGTATTTCAGACATTTCCGGCAAACGGTTGGCCATACTCTATCATGATCAAAATGAGGATGCCAGATGTGAAATAATTGACCGCAACGGAAAGAGAGTGGATGGGTTTGATGGGCTTGATGCGTCTGTTTTTGATGGCATTGACATGGTGAATATCGCCACGATGATTCCCGTGAAGCGCAACGGCAAGTGGGGCTTCGTGAACCGCGATTTCCAGCTGGTTGTGCCGTGCATTTACGATGCTCCCGTGGAAGGTTGGGTCGGTTGCGGAAGAGTGAACACGGGCGATGGTTTAACCACTTTGATTGATGAGCAGGGCCAACAGCTCGTGTCGGGACCCTACCGTTTTATCTCCTCGCCCACGGTGAACGGTTGGTTTATGGCAGGTGGTTACCCGCCGGACTCTTGGATTGGCGTCACCGGTTTCATCGACCGCTACGGCAACACCACCTTCACAGAAGAGGAAATACGGCAAATCGAGCAATGGCACAACGAAGAACAACGCTCTCGAAGATAAATACGTGTAGATACGTGTGATACGTGGAGATAAAGAACAAAAAGGAATGAAAAAGGACGACAACATAGAAAATGTGCTGGCTGTTTGCAAACCAAGTGGGAAAGGTGCATTTGGATCTGTGATGGCTTTTTTGTGTTTTGTAGTAGTAAGTATCTTTTGTATAATCAAAGGGTTTGATAATCATTACCAATGGTTGTGGCTGTTGTTTACCCTCCCGATATCGGTCCTTGACTTTTTTGCTGTCCGATATGATTTCTTTGGAGAGGAGCAAATTGGAATTGACGGGGGCGAATTGATTGTTAAACATCTCAATGGGTTGCCCTTTGGAAGAGACCTGCGAATTCCGCTTTTGGAAATCAAAGAGATAGGGGGTTATGAGAAAAGCAAACTGCAGGAACTTCTGGATGCTCTCAAAGAATTGAGAGGTTCTTCTGCAGACGAATCCTCCATCGAAATTGTCACCATCAATGGAAAAACATATCATATCGGCGACAATCTCAGTCCACGAATGGTGGATTCCATCACTCGTGAATTGATAGAGCAAATTTTGAAATTAAATAATGTAACAAAATAGTACTATGAAAAAAATAACTTTCTTGGTTTTATCTGTATTGATATCGTTGAATATGTGGGCGCAACCTGAAGGCCACTTCGCCTCCCCGATGTCGCCTCGGAAAGCCATGCCCTCTCATGGCCTCAGAAACGACTATCAGTGGAAGATGACCAGTTTCTACACGGATGACTATTACCAGATTTGTAACTTCTCATACGATGCCGACCATCGGCTTTTGGCGATGTCCGACTCCATTTATGGCGAGTACCAGGTCATCGACTCTATGAGCTACGACGCCGCCGGCAATCTGGTGCGCCTGTCGGGCTGGCAGAAGCTCAACGGGGTGTGGCAGAATGTCTATTACATCGACTACACCTACAATGCCGCGGGGCTGATCACGTCGAGGACCAACTACAACAACTTCGGCGGCAGTTGGGAGCTGGGCGGCATATACCACTACACCTATAATGCGCAGAACCAGCTGGTGCTCACCACCTTGGATTTTGCTGGGATGCTGTATCAGAAGACGGAATACCAATATGTTGGCAACGACTGCATAGAGGAGTTGTGGTACAGCTACAGCTTTGATTCGGGCACGTTGTTTCCCTCGGAGAAATATGTGACGAGCTATGCGAACGGCCACAAAGTGCTGGTGCTGGACAGCGTGAGCGACGACGGCACCTACTGGCAGTACAACGGTAAATCCACGTATCTGTATGACAACAGCGGCAACTGTACGGAGTATCACCATTATGATGGGACGAACAATGAAGTTGAACGCAGCCTCTACACCTACTCTACTGCTATGCCGCTCAGCAGCACGCTGATCCCGTGGAACCCGGAGCTGGACCGTCCGCGGATGTACGACAACGTGGACGCCTGCGTGCGCGAAGCCTGGTACAGTCTGGATGTGGACCACGTGCTGCAGTACGTGTGCGACTACGTTTACGATTACGCCGACATACAGACCTCTGTGCAAAGTCATGGGGTCTCCAAGGTGTCCTTATATCCCAATCCTGCATCGGGCAGTGTGGTGCTGGACGGTTTGCAGGATGGCGAGGCAGAGGTCCAGATTTACGACCTTTCGGGCCGTCTCCTCTCCATCCGCCATGCTGAAGGCCCCTCGATGATGCTGGACATCGCTGCCCTCGCCCCGGGCTACTATATGGTCAGAGTGGAGCAGGGTAGTGGGGTAAAGGTAGTGAAGATGGTGGTAGAATAAGGCGTTAGGGAACAAATAATTATCGGATCTTCCATGTCTCGTCAAGATTTTCCCGCCAACTGGAACCCCTGGCACGGCTGCACCAAGATCTCTCCCGGGTGCCGGCACTGCTATGTCTATCGGCAGGACGAGATGTACGGCAGCGAAATCGGCAGTGAGATTGCCCGCAAGACGCTGGCCTTCGACCTCCCCGTGAAGTGCAAGCGCGACAAGAGCTACAAGATCCCGCCGGGGAGCCTCGTCTTCACCTGCTTCACCTCCGACTTCCTGTTGGAGGACGCCGACGCGTGGCGGCCCGACTGCTGGGCGATGATCCGCGAGCGCCGCGACTGCCGTTTCTACTTCTTCACCAAGCGGATCCACCGTTTCTTAGAGTGCGTCCCGGACGACTGGGGCGACGGCTACGACAATGTGATAGTCGGCTGCACTGTTGAGAACCAGGCCATGGCCGACCAGCGGTTGCCGATCTTCGCGGCGTTGCCCATCCAGTACAAGACCATCATCGTCGCCCCGATGATCGAGCGCATAGACCTCTCCAACCACCTGAGCCACAGCATCCAAGAGGTCTCCTGCGGCGGAGAGTCCGGCCACGACGCCCGCCCCTTGAACTTCGACTGGGTCTTGTCCTTGCGCGAGCAGTGCATCCAGTCCGGCATCCCCTTCCGCTTCCACCAGACCGGCGCGAAGCTCATCAAAGACGGCAAGCTCTACCACATTCCCCGCTGCCACCAGCACGAGCAAGCAAAGAAGGCGGGGGTGGATTTTGGGGATTTGAAGGGGTGAGAAAGAGAGGACAATATTTTTACTAATAATCAATGCTTTTCTTTTTATAAAAAAACACTTGCATTTAGGGTGAAAATTGATTATCTTTGCAGGTTGATTTTAAAAATATAAATCTGCGATAAATGACAATATGTCAGAAACATAAGACGAATGAAAACCCCACGGTGATTGACCTTTTCGCGGGTGCGGGAGGAGAGAAACAATAATTATAATAAATGATAAGGTATGGACGGATTCAAGAATATTGAAATCAAGAACTTCAGAGGCATTGACCATCTTATAATTGATGACCTTTCTCGTGTAAACATTTTCCTTGGACAGAACAATTCAGGTAAGACATCCGTTTTAGAGTGTCTTTTATTGATTCTTGGGATGTCAAGCCCTGATATGCCACAAAGTCTTAATAGACTGAGGTCTCGCAACAACATAACAGGAATAGTGGATGTTCGTTATATGTTCAACAATCTGATCCTTGCCAATGCTCCAGAAATAACTGTGCTGCAGACTGATGATGTGCAACGTCATTTGAAGTTGAATCTTTCGTATGTGTTCAACGAAAAAGAGCAGGCGATACAACAAAATGTACCGATGCCCATTTCTGATTCTTTTGCGCTTATCAATACGCTGGAAATGCTCTTCGATGTGACAGAGGGAGGAAAGTCCAAGAACTATCGAAGTTTCCTGACTTTTAATCAAGCTGGTGCTATTACCAACAGAACGCTTGCGGAGGGTTATGTAGAGAAGGGTTTTGTAGGTCTCATTACTGCCGACCTGTTTTCGGGAAACCTCGTCACCGACCTGTCGGAACTCTTCAAGCGCAAGCAGAAAGGCTTGATATTAGAGCGTTTGGCAATGTTTGATAAGGCTATAAACACCATTGATATTCTCAAGGACGATGTCTATATCGGCTTCGAAGGTGTCAATGAACAGTTGCCGCTTGGTATGACTGGAGATGGACTTAAACGCTACCTGAACATTGTAGCTGCTTCTGCCAATCCGTTGGCCAACATCATTCTCATTGACGAAATCGATAACGGTCTGCACTATTCAGCTTACAAAAAACTTTGGGAAGCCCTCTTTGCTTTGGCAACCACCACCAACAAACAGGTGTTTGTGACCACCCACAGCAAGGAAACGCTTTGCCGGTTGAACGAAATGCTGGAAGAACACACAGAGTATCAGGATGCGTTGCGGCTCTACACGATAGAGAAAACGAAACTGAAAGGGCATCAGGCGTATAAATATACATACGAGGGTTTGGCCGAAGCTTGTCATAACAATGTGGAACTTAGGAGTATAGTGTTATGAAAAACTTGTTCACAATATATGTAGAAGGCTTTGCTGATGTTGCCTTTATCAGGCAATACATCCATCATCTCTGGAACGTTGATGTTGGCGAGAACAACATTTTGAGTTTGGATGGTTGGACGAATATGAAAGGAACAACGTGGCAGCAAAGGATGAGAACCAACACCGCCAATGGTATTATTAATCTCGTAATCATTGATGCGGACAAGGATATTGATGCTCGTCGTGCAGACATACTCAATTGGAAACGACAAAACGGTTTAGAATTTGAGCTGTTTTTGCTTCCCAACGACAAAGATGCTGGTGCCTTGGAAGACTTGTTAGAAAACATCATCAATCCGAATAACAGGCCAATCTTCGACTGTTGGGAAGATTACGAAAAAGCACTTGTAAATTTGGACATTCCTGGCCGTACTCCCCCTCCATTGACCACGCCCGCAAAGAAAACTAAGATTTACGGCTATCTTGAGGCTCTATTGGGGGAATCAAGGAGTCAGAAAGAATTGATAAGAGATGCAAACCGCAACTACGAAAACACCTTGCATTGGGATTTGGATGCGAAGTATTTGGAGGGGTTGAAGGGGTTCTTGATGAGAAACTTAATGAAGGAGTAACTATGGGTAGTAATAATCAAAAGTTTAGGGCCATTGACTTCTTCTGCGGAGGAGGCGGAATGACGTGTGGATTGCGGCAGGCAGGGATTGATGTGATTGCAGGGGTGGATTTTGAAGGAAACAATAAATAGAAAAGGTACGATGTCAAAGAAACAAACAAATATTGTACATAATATTGACTCTCGAAATATAGGCTCAATATTACCCAATAAATCGTTTATTCAAGCTACGATAACATCTCCACCATATTTTGATATGAAAGATTATGGTGTGAATAATCAAATTGGGTTTGGCCAAACATACGAGAAATACCTTGAAGATATACAAAGTATATTTAAGGACATTCTAAATAGGACAAAAGAGAACGGTACTTTATGGATTGTGATAGACACATTTAAGCGCAATCACTCAGTTGTTCCACTACCCTTTGATCTTGCTAACAAACTAAAAGAAGTAGGATGGATATTTCAAGATATTATTATTTGGAAAAAAGATAAAACAGTACCGTGGTCTGCTGATGGTTTTGTTCAAAGAAAAATCGAATATATTTTATTCTTCTCCAAAGGAACTAAGTTCAAATATAATAAGGATGTTACAAGAGTGTATGACACTCAAATATTAAAAAGGTGGTGGGTGAAGTATCCCGAGAGATATAACCCAAAAGGAAAAGCACTTGATGAGATTTGGGAGTATCCTATTCCTGTTCAAGGTGCATGGGGAGATAAATATATCCGTCATTTTTGTCCTCTGCCAAAGGAAATGGTTGCTACCATGATTTCCTTAAGTACCGATGAAAACGATATCATATTAGACCCATTTGCTGGAAGTGGTGCTGTTTTAGCTCAAGCAGCATACATGAGGCGCAAATACATTGGTGTCGAATTGAATGAAAATTACATTAAACAGTTTGAAAGTTATCTAAAAGACACCTTTCCACATGGACAGAAAGAATACGATTTGATCAAGGCTTCTCCTAATCAATCTGATTTTGAGACTGTTATTTGGCAGTTGAGGGCATTGAAATATGGTCGTGTGTTATTGAATGCTATTGAAAAACAGCTAAACACACAAAATGGAAAAGTCGTTGTAACTCCACTTTACATGCAAAATGATAAAATGCATGTAGAGTATGTCTTTATTGTTGATGGAAATATGCGACCAAAGTATGCTGAACTGATCCCAGAAATCATAAAGAAAAAACCACTATCATTATACGGCATTATCCCAACGATTAAATACGACGTGCCACAAAAGTTTGATCTTACCCCATATTACAAATATTCTTCCACCAATTCCCATTCATACATGAAACAACCTGAACTTTTTTCAAAAGCTAAAGTTTATAGTAACATAAAAATTGATATCAATGAGCAACAATATGCCTAAGAGTATAAAAGGTCATTCCAAGACCAAGAAAAAGAAAAAAGTTCTAACTCCAGAACAAAAGCAGGTGAAAAAAGAAAATTTGCAGAAACAGCGGGAGAAAAGAACCCACATCAATGCAATTAGAAAGATTATGGCTAATATGGGGTTTGAAAGATTAACTGATATTTCAGGTCATAATTTTAATTTTGACGACCGCACTAGTGAATTGGACGATGTTTTCGTAAATGAAAACATTATTTTACTCGTTGAGTATACAACGGAAAAGAATCCAGGAGATCACCTTCTTAAAAAGGATCACTTTTATAAAAGAGTCAAGGAAAACCCAAAACAATTTCTTCGGTTTTTAATAGACGAATTCCCCACAAATTCTTTTAAGCAATATCATAATGATGTTATAAAGAGCAAATACACTACACTTGATATGCTTCAACTTAAAGTGCTATATTGTTCAAGGTTTGACGTTGAAGATGAGCATAAGAAAGTGGTTACAAAGACCATTAATTTTTTTGATTATAATAAAGTTCAATATTTCAAACTGCTTTCAAAAGCAATAAAAAAATCCGCTATTTATGAGTTCTTGGATTTCTTGAATGTCCCGTATAAAGACTATGCTGACAATATTATATCGTCATCCTCAAAAAATGAATACCAAGGATATATTCTACCTGAAGCGAAAAGCAGATTTAAGGATGGATATAAGATAATTTCTTTCTATATAGACGCTGAATCGTTAATGAGACGAGCTTATGTTTTGCGAAGGGACAGCTGGCGGGAAGAAAAAAACATTCGTCTTTATCAGAGAATGCTTGAAAGTCCTAAATTATTAAGCATGCGCAAATACCTCTATGAAGAGAAAAGAGTATTTGTAAATAATATAATAGCAACAGTATCAAAAAATGATATAACATTGAAGCGTATATCATTCGATCCACAGACATCCCAACAAACGGAAACTATTATAGATATTGATAAAGCAGGTAATTTCACCCCTAACTCTGCCCATGTTGAGAGTATTCAAATTGAAATCCAAGATAAATATAATATTGTCGGTATTATTGATGGTCAACACAGAGTATATGCTTATCACGAAAGTAACGACATATATGAAGAAGCCATTAAAACACTGAGAAAACAACAAAATTTATTAGTCACATGTATAATTTATCCAGAAAGAGAAAGCGAGCAGGAAAAAAATCGTTTTGAAGCAAATCTATTTCTTGAAATAAATAAGAATCAGAAAAAGCTCAACTCTACATTACAACAAGAGATAGAGTTAATAGTATCGCCTTTTTCAACCATATCAATCGGGAAAGATATTCTTAAACGGCTTAATGCAAATGGACCATTACAAAACAAACTTGTTCAGTGTTCTTATGATAAATATAAGATTAGCACAGCTTCTATTGTTAGTTATGGATTAAAACCTCTTATCAAATTAGATGAAACCGCCGAAGATGGTTTATTTAGACTTTGGAATGAACCAAACAAATTGAAACTTAAAGACAAGAACTGTAAAGAGGATGAGCTAAGGAATTCATACATAGACTTTTGTGTAGAAAAAATACGGGATTTATTAATAGCATTTAGGCATCATTTATCCAATAACAATATGTGGGAACCCTACAGTGCTAAAAATAAACAAGGTGTATTGGGTGTGGTATTACTGAATTGTATTTTAAATGTTATGCGTTTGCTTATTGAAAATGACAATATCCGTACAGTTGAAGAATATATTAATATGTTGAACGGCATTGAGAAATTTCCATTTAGAAATTATAAATCAAGCCAGTATCGAAGAATGGGAGAGAATTTATATGCGAGATTTTTTAATAAGTAATAGGTGCTCATAAGATATATGTGAACCAAAAATTAGTACAGAGGCAAATAATTATGATTGATAGAAAAACGATTATTATAAATGACAGTTCTGCAATACTCACGCATTATCTTCAAAATGCCAATACTAAGTATGCGTTACCATTTGAAACAGAAGCATTAGAGCTGCTTTATGGCAAGGAAGATTTTGAGAAAATAGGAATGGTTAAAGAACCCGATTCTCAATATAATTTGTTCCCGGAATTGTTTAAAGTGCCTTTCCCAGCACCAAAGAATCCGAAATTTACATTTATAGATTTATTTGCTGGTATTGGTGGCTTTCGAATTGCAATGCAGAATCTTGGAGGAAAATGCGTGTATTCATCAGAATGGGACGCTCAGGCTCAAAAAACATATTTGGCAAATTATGGTGAAGTTCCTTTCGGAGATATAACTAAAGAATCCACAAAACAATACATTCCTAATAATTTTGACATTCTTTGCGCAGGCTTCCCCTGTCAAGCTTTCTCTTTAGCTGGGAAACGTCGGGGGTTTGAGGAGACTCGAGGGACACTGTTCTTTGATGTAGCAGAAATATTACGTCGCAAGAAACCAAAAGCATTTTTCTTGGAAAATGTTAAGGGGTTGATGATTCATGATAAAGGGAAAACGCTTGACACTATCTTGAATGTTCTTCGCAATGATTTGGACTATTATGTTCCTGATCCAGAGATAGTAAATGCAATGAACTTTGGAGTTCCCCAACATCGAGAGCGCATCTATATTGTTGGTTTCAGGAAGGATATGAATGTAAAAGAATTCACCTATCCCAGCCCTACAGATAAAACTAAACGTTTCATTGATATCAGAGAAGAAAAAGAAGTTTCTTCGAAGTATTATTTGTCAACTCAATATCAAAACACATTGATTGAACATAAAAAGCGTCATGAAAGCAAAGGAAACGGATTTGGTTATGAAATCATTCCAGATGATGGTGTTGCCAATGCCATTGTTGTTGGAGGAATGGGACGAGAACGCAACATTGTGATTGATCATCGATTAACGAATTTCACACCTGTCACAAACATTAAAGGTGAGATAAATCATGATGGCTGGCGAAGAATGACACCTAGAGAATGGGCTAGATTACAGGGATTTCCTGATTCTTTCATCATTACTGTCGCCGATGCATCCGCTTACAGGCAATTCGGCAATTCTGTTGCTGTACCAGCGATACAAGCGACAGCTGAGCAAATTATTAAAAGGATAAAACTTAACAAACCTAAACAATATGGCAATAACAGGAAATAAAGGAGAATGGAGTGAAGTATACGCTCTTTTTAAATTGCTTGGGGACAAACAAGTATACGCTGGAGACGAGAATCATAATAGAATTGAAGATATCGTTTATCCTATTCTTTCTATCTTAAGAAAAGAAATTGACAACAATAGGGATACCGAAAAAAAATATGATATTGTAGGAAGAGATTTAGTTGTTGTGTCGATTGCAGGGGAAGAATTGATACGAATTCCGTGCGCTACATTTTTAGATCAAAGCAGATTATTGTTAGATGATATTAGATCTTCACAGGGTTCAACGTTTGCTTTGCCCGAAATCGAACATTTCATGAGAAGCGTAAGTTGTTCAAGTCTTAAGGCAAAATCTGTAGATAAATCTGATATTCGCATTGTGATTCATGATCCTCGTACAGGCGTATCACCTCTTTTAGGTTTTAGTATTAAATCTCAACTGGGTGCAAGATCAACGTTAATAAATGCTGGAGCGACTACAAATATTGTTTATAAAATTGAAGGATTGGACAAGACGGATGATTCAATCAATCATATCAACTCGATAAACCGGCATAACAAAATGGATTTGATAGGAAGAGTTCGATACATTTATGAACAAGGCGGACGAATGGTTTTTACAAAATATCAAAATGATATTTTGTGTAAAAATCTAATGATGATAGATACAATCTTGCCAGAAATCATTCAAAGAATGTTGTTGAATTTTTATTTGACCGATGCTCGAACTGTGTTGGAACTTGTAGAAACAGTTGAAAATGAGAATTTCATAGGTTTTGATTTAAGAGAATATCCTTCTTTCTATCGTAGAAAAGTTGCAAATATGCTTGTTGATTCAGCATTGGGAATGGTTCCAAGAACTAAATGGCATGGAAAATATGATGCAACAGGAGGGTACCTCGTTGTAAAAGAAGACGGAGAGGTGTTGTGTTATCATTTCTATAATCGAAACTTGTTTGAAAAATACTTGTTGAATAATACAGCTTTTGAAACTCCAGGCAAGCATGAATTGAACAATTTTGGATTGGTTTACAGACAAGAGGATGGATGTTATATGAATCTTGAATTACAAGTTAGATTTTTACAATAAAGAAACATCATTTTCCCCTATGTCCCTCCTCCGCGTCATCTTATCCATCATCTTCCCGCCGCTGGCCGTGTACGACCGCGGGTGCGGGTCCATCCTCATCGTCTTCATCCTCACCTGTTGCGGGTGGGTGCCGGGCGTCATCGGCGCACTGGTTATCCTGAATAAAAACAAATAAATCAACACATTATGGATACCAAACTCTTCTTCCAAGCCCTAATAAAATTCCTCCTCGGGGTTGTCATCTTCGGACTGCTCATCTTTCTGCCCGCCGGCTCGTTCCAGTATTGGCAGGGATGGCTGATGATGTATGTCCTGTTTATACCGATGATTTTTGCAGGACTCTCTATGATGCTCAACAACCCCGAACTGCTCCGTAAACGGCTGAACGCCAAAGAGGAGCAAAAAGAACAAAAATGGGTAGTGGCGCTGAGTACGGTGATATTCGTGGCCGCGTTCGTGGTGGCAGGACTCAACTGGCGCTTCCAATGGATAGTGCTGCCCGAATGGGCCGTGTGGCTCGCCGCTGCATTCTACCTGTTGGGATATTCGCTGTATGGGGTGGTTCTGCGCGAGAACACCTACCTCTCACGCACCATCGAAGTACAGGAAGACCAAAAGGTCATCGACACGGGTCTCTACGGCATCGTCCGACACCCGATGTACACAGCCACCATCATCCTCTTCCTCTCCATGCCGTTGGTACTGGCCTCGCCCATCTCCTTTCTGATCATGCTGCTCTATATCCCCCTCATCGCCAAGCGCATCCGCAACGAAGAGGTCGTTTTGGAAGAGGGACTTAAGGGATACCGCGAGTACAAACAACGAGTGAAATACAAAGTTTTGCCGTATGTTTGGTAATGATATTTGATTACTCTTTCTCTTTTTTCAGCCCAGTTATAAATAATAGTTATGTTTTTGCAGTCGATAAAAATGTACTTTTGTACAAAAAAATCGAATAGAAAACCTACCCTTCCATGCCCGACACGATGACTCCCCAGCAACGCCACTACTGCATGTCGCGGATCCGCAGTAAGGACACCACGCCCGAGAAGCGCGTGCGGCAGTGGCTGTGGCAACACGGCTACCGCTACCGCCTCTGCGTGAAATCGGTGCCCGGCAAACCCGACATTGTAATGCGCAAGTATAGGACGGCGATTTTTGTGAATGGATGTTTTTGGCACGGCCACGATATTCAGGTTACAGGGAATAGGGAACAGGGTTCAGTTGAAAATTCAGCATGCTGCAAGATTCCAAAGACGAATAGAGAATTTTGGATCAACAAGATTCTACGCAATCAGGAACGGGATCAACAGAATTATCAGATTCTCCAAGATAATGGGTGGCAGGTGATTGTGCTGTGGGAGTGTCAGCTGAAGCCCAAAAAGCTGGAACAGACGATGTTACAGGTGGAGATTCAATTGCATGATTACTACCTCGCCACCTTTAACCATCGGTCGAAAACATACATTCATATTGAAGAGGAGAGACTGCCGATGGCGGCGGAGGACCCGGAAGAGTATGGACAATAAACAGAATGATTATGAGACACATTACCGTAGCAGCAGCTATCATACACGATGAGGAAAACCGCATCTTCGCCACACAAAGGGGATTTAAAATTGAGAATTTTTCTTAATACTTTTGAGAATTTTTATTTGTAGAATTGAGAATTTTTATTATTTTTGCAACTTGAAACCAAAAGGTTATGTATAAAAGATCGCAATTCAACGAATTAAAATCAAGATTGTCAGAAACACGTGATAAGATTCAGACAATTTCTGGACCTCGGCAGGTGGGTAAATCAACCATGATCAAACAGGTGCTGCAAGAAACGGACATTCCTTATTTGTCAGTCACGGCAGACAATGTACCCACAACCGACAACTTCTGGATTAGCGAAATGTGGTCTTCTGCACGGGCAAGAATGAAAGCCTCCAAAGCATCTGAATTTCTGTTGGTTATTGACGAGGTGCATAAACTGGACAACTGGAGCGAGGCGATCAAAAGGGAGTGGGATGAAGACACAAGAAACGACATAAACATAAAAGTTGTCATTCTGGGGTCATCCCGATTACTGCTCAAGGACGGCTTGACGGAGTCGCTTGCCGGACGCTTTGAACTGATACGCATGCCGCATTGGAGCTACAACGAGATGCACGAAGCATTTGGCATCGACTTGGAACAATTTATCTACTTTGGCGGCTATCCTGGCGGGGCCAAATATGTGCAAGATGAACGTCGTTGGCGAAAATACATTAAGGACAGTATTATTGCACCTGCAATCGAACGAGACATATTGACAACCAAGACCATATACAAACCTGCATTGATGCGACAACTCTTTGACTTGGGATGTGCTTATTCTGGCAAAGAGCTGTCATTGAATAAAATGCTGGGACAATTGCAGGATGTTGGAAATGTGACAACACTGGCGAATTATCTGAACACACTGGGTGAAGCACGTCTGCTTTGCGGTCTTCAGAAATATGCCCGCGATGAAGCGCGTAAATACAATTCCGTGCCCAAACTGATGGTCTATAACACAGCCTTGCTCACGGCCCAGACCAATATAACCTTCCATAAGACTTTCACCACTCCGAATCTGTGGGGCAGATGGGTGGAAAGTGCTGTTGGTGCCCATCTTCTCAATCAAGCCGACGAATACGACTACAAGTTGTATTATTGGCGTGAGAATAATGATGAGGTGGATTTTATCGTGGAATCCGGCGAACAGCAGATAGCCATCGAGGTGAAGAGCGGAAGACGCGGCGCAAACAACGGTCTAAGAGCATTCTCCGACAAGTTTCATCCACAGCAATCTTTTGTTGTCGGAACAGACGGTATTCCAGTTGAGGAATTCTTGACCTGGAATATGGAAAACCTTTTATAATTACGATTATGAGACACATTACCGTAGCAGCAGCTATCATACACGATGAGGAAAACCGCATTTTCGCCACACAAAGGGGAAGCGGGGATTGGAAGGACTGGTGGGAGTTTCCCGGCGGGAAAATCGAGCCAGGGGAGACGCCCGAGGAGGCCCTTGAGCGTGAGATTTGGGAGGAGTTGGAGACGCGCATCGCCGTGGAGCACTTGGTGCAGACGGTGGAGTGGGACTACCCCAAGTTTCACCTTACAATGCACTGCTTCTGGTGCCACGTGGAGAGCGGCGAGCTCGTCCTCAAGGAGCACGAGGCAGCCAAGTGGCTGAAACCCGAAGAGTGGGAAATCGTGCAGTGGCTGCCGGCGGATGTGGAGGTTATAAATTTGCTGAAGGAATTTGCTACTTCTGAAAAATCTGCATAATAAAACCTGACATTGTAAGTTGTCCGCATATTATTGTATTTTTGCAGTCAATAAGTATATGACACGAGAAGAATACGAGAGTTTGTTGAAATCAGAGTATTGGAAGGGGTATTCCTATTCTCTGATTAAGGAGCGTAACTTTACATGTGAAGATTGTGGTAATCAATTTCCCAATGAAAGAAATAAGCTCCAAGTGCACCATCTGCTTTACCGAGATGTCAAACCATGGTCATATCGACCCAGTGAGGTTGTAGTGTTGTGCGAAGAATGCCATAAAAAACGACACGGTATAGTTGATGAAAGTAATCAGCATGCGCAGGACTTTCAAGGTGAACGAGATAATTATTTCACGTCAACCTCTTCGACAGAAAGAACCACTGTATTGTCAGGTGATTCAAAAAAATGGAAGATTTTCAATGGTAAACGAAATCATACCAATTCTATATACAGATATCCCCAAAGTCGAAGGAGAAGGTTTAAATTTAGATATTTGTTATATGCGGTATTGCTATTAATTGTCATCGTATGTGTATATAACAAGTATTCAGAACCAATGACAGAAGAAGGTGTTTCTTCCTATTCGGAGGAAAGGATGGACAACACCCAGTCGGCTGGACCAAAAAAGAATGTCAAGAAGACTTTCCGCAACAATACTAGAGAAAATTCTTCAGAAATGTTGTCTGATCAATTGTCGGAAAACTCCGAATTAGATAAAACAGAAGGCTCTGGTTTGCATTCGCAGCGTGAGAGTGATCTTGATTTGTTTTCAACATCGGATATTTCCGAAGGGAATAAAAGTGTTGAAGAGACAGGGCAAATGGGTCGTCTTGATGTTAAAGAAGAATCTAATTTGAATGATTATGCTAAGAATGCTACAAGTCAGCCAAAAGAAGTAAAGGTTAATACAGAGGAGACGACATCGAAAATCCACGATAGAAAGAATCATAAATCATCAAAAAAGAAAAACGAATAATTTACATAATAAACAATGGGAAAAAGAGCTGATTGTCAGATTGATAAATAACGTTGTAATCATTATGGAAAAGAAACGCACAACACCGGAATATATTACGGAATTGAAGCCGGGCGAGATCTTCGTCTTCGGCAGTAACTTGCGAGGGATGCATGGCGGCGGAGCGGCCCGCATCGCCCACCAAAAGTTCGGCGCCATTATGGGCCAGGGCGTGGGTCTGCAAGGCCAATGCTACGCCATCCCGACGATGCAGGGCGGCGTGGAGACCATCTGCCCGTATGTGGACGAATTCCTCGCCTTCGCCAAAGAACATCCTGAACTGACCTTCCTCGTGACCCGCATCGGATGCGGCATCGCGGGATTCACCGACGAGGAAATATCACCACTGTTCGCACAAGCTCACGAAATAGAGAATGTCGTGTTGCCCGAAGGATGGTAGTCATCAATATTTAAGAAATCTATTTTTGTCCAATCATATTAAATCCATAATACAATGAAAAAAATCCTCGTTTTAGCCATTGCCGCTCTGATGTTTGCGGCGTGTAGTGATTCTGAAAAACAGCTGAAAGAGCGTGCGGCGGAGTTGTGCAAGTATATCCCCGACCATGAGCTGCTGGAAAAATCAAAAGACTATATGACGGCCGATTTCTACGCTGTTTTGGACACGATGTTCAACCAACTGCCGGAATTCGAGGCGATGGACCACGAGTGGCTCTACTATTTCGTGACCGGCAACGGCGGAACCATCGCGGATTACGAAGTGGTCGGCGTGGAGAAAACCGACAAGACCCATGCAGTTGCGACCATCAAGGTGCGTCAGAAATGGGAGGATGGTTCGTTTGATGAAAACACTGACATTGAGGAACATAAGCTCTATATGGAGAAGGTGGACGGCCAATGGCTGATGTCCGATTTCGACGGTCACAAGCAGGACTGCATCGAAAATATCGCCAACAGCCGCGAGGAACAGGCACGTCGCTACGCCATAAGCGACTATCTGGCGAAAGAGATCGGCTCCCAGTACTCACCGGGTAAGGTCTGCGTGCCGGTGCTGATGATCGTTTCCACGGAGGAAAAAGAGGACGGCAATACGTTGGTGTGGGGCGACTTCTGGGTGTTCAACTACAACCTCGTTGGCGACACCCTCAAGACCGTTTCCGGCGGCAACCACTCGGGCTTGATGACCTTGCACAAGGATGGCAACGGATATACGGTGACCTCGTTTGAGCAGACCGAGGACGGTGCCGGCTTCGAGGCCAGCGCCAAACGTATCTTCGGCAAACATTACGATGTTTACCAAAATATGCACTCGAATCAAGATGTCCGCGAAGCCGTCCGGAAAGAACAGCTGAAATATTGGTGCACTTTCAACAGCAAAGCCCGCTACTATCAGGACTTCGGCTGGCCTGCGGTGGAATTGTAAGGTTACCATATTACTACTATGAACCCCATCGCGATCCACGCCCTGACCTCAGCGCTGCACGACCCGCAGGCCGTGGCGGCGCTCACCGAAGAGTTCCTTTCCAGTCTGCATATTTCCTACGACTGGAAAGGCGACGACTTCTCTGACTATGGAAGTCACGACCTCAACCTGATTTACGTGCGCACAGGCGGTACGGAAGGCATCTTCCAACGGCTTCTACCTCAACTTGTTGCCACGTCAGACAAGCCGTTTTATCTCTTGGCTTCCGACAAGAGCAACTCCCTTGCTGCTTCCATGGAGATTCTCTCCTATCTGCAACAAAAAGGACTCCAAGGCGAGATCCTGCACGGCAACGCAGCGTACGTCTCTGAAAGAATTTCTCTGCTTTCCAAGGTGGAAGCGGCCCGGAAACGCCTGCAACACTGCCGTCTCGGTGTCATCGGCAAGCCCTCCGATTGGCTGATCTCCAGCAATGTGGATGCTGATACTGTCCGCCAGAAATTGGGTGTGGAACTAGTCTCTATTCCAATGAAAGAACTGTTCGAGACTTTGGAGCATACCCCCGAACAACCTGTGGAGGAAAAGAGCAATGTGTCGGCCATACAGGAAGCCCTACCGATGGCTACCCACATCTACGCAGCCTTGAAATCAATCATCCAAAAACATGATTTGCAAGGATTTACACTGCGCTGTTTCGATTTATTGGATACGATTCACAACACCGGTTGCTGGGCTTTGGCGAAACTGAATGCCGAAGGGTATGTGGCAGGCTGCGAGGGCGATGTGCCCACCATGCTCACCATGATGACGGCCCGCGCTTTGCTCGACAACTCAGGATTCCAATGCAACCCCGCCTCCATCAATCCGGAGACTGGCGAAATCCTCTTCGCCCACTGCACGATTCCGTTCAATATGGTGCAACACTACGAACTGGACACCCACTATGAATCCGGCATCGGGGTGGGCATCCGCGGACACGTGCAGGAGGGTCCTGTCACCATCTTGAAACTGTCTTGGGACTTGTCGAGATGCTTTGTCGCGGAAGGCGAACTGATTCAAAACCAGGCCCATCCGAACCTTTGCCGCACGCAGCTGTTGGTGCGATTGGAGGACCCCAAACAGACAGAATACTTCTTAACGCATCCCATTGGGAATCATCACGTTGTCGCAATTGGACACCATGCTGTTGCGATAAAGGCCTTGTGGCGGAGGTGTTCCATAAGTTGTTAAATTGCGAAAGCTATGTCCGACCGCCTCACCCCTGCACAACGTCATCGTTGCATGTCGCATATCCGCAGCAAGAACACCAAGCCTGAACTGAAGGTTCGCCGCTGGCTGTGGCAGCACGGCTACCGTTACCGTCTCAACGTGAAAGGTGTGCCCGGCAAACCCGACATCGTGATGCGGAAGTACCGCACGGCCATTTTCGTGAACGGGTGTTTTTGGCATGGTCACGATGTGGCATTCCTGTCCGTTGAGACGGGGCGTGCCTCATCACAGTCGCCCATCATTGATTCGAAATGTTGCAAAATACCCAAGACAAATCGGGCGTTTTGGGAGAATAAAATCCGGTGCAATCAGGAACGCGACCAGCGGAGCTACAAGGTGTTGCAAGAGAACGGTTGGCAGGTTCTGGTGATCTGGGAGTGCCAGCTGAAACCCGCTTTCATAGAGCAGACAATGTGCCAGGTGGAGGTCTTGCTTCAGGAATACTATCTCCAGACATTCAGCCGCAAGGCAAAAGCCTATATTCATCTTGAGGAGGATCTGCCGATGGCGGCGGAGGATCTGGCAGAATATGGGGTGGAATAAAAAAAATCAGCGGATACTTATCGTAATCCGCTGATCCTTGTTTATTTCGGGCGGCAGGTCGGATTCGAACCGACGACCCACGGAACCACAATCCGGTACTCTAACCAACTGAGCTACAACCGCCATATGGGTGTCTCAAAAAGACGGCGCAAAAATACACTTTTTTTGAATATGTTACAACGACTTCATTATTTTTTATTATTCGTTTGGCACAAAGCACTATGGAAGAATTTAGACATCGTGGTTTTTAATAAAAAACGGTGAAGCTTCAATCTGTTTCCGGATTTTTGTGTACATTTGCCGCCTTATATATTATATGGTATGACTCGAAAAGAACGCTATTCGTATATCCTTGACTATTTTTCCCGCTCTCAGCCCGATGTGGAGTCCGAGCTCCATTTTGCCAATGCTTATCAACTTTTGGTGGCCACTATTTTAGCGGCGCAATGTACCGATAAGCGTGTGAACATGGTGACGCCATCGCTTTTTGATCGTTATCCGGATGCGCGGGCTTTGTCTGAGGCTTCGGAGGAAGATATTCTCGCGTTCGTGAAGTCGGTTTCATATCCCAACAGCAAGGTCCATCATCTGTCGGAGAT
>JBGUMF010000033.1:0-47638 GCA_045116675.1 Bacteroidales bacterium | reverse complement strand
GTCGTATTCGAGGCTCTTGTCGAAGGTGTGGAACAGCAGCACTTCGTGCTTGTTGTGGCGAAGATGTCCCAATGCCAGCATCATCTCGTCCAGATCGCGCTGGCTTTCCAGCATGTCGCTGAAGATAATCACCAAGGAGCGGCGGTGGATCTGCTCGGCAATCTGGTGGAGCGTATCGGTGACTAACGAGTTCCGGTGCACGTCCTGCCCGATGGGTTGGAGTATCTTCTCCAATTCACGGTAGATCATCTTCTGGTGGGCGTCCCCTCCGCGTGCGTGGGTGTGCAGCTCCAGCTTGTCGGAGAACACGCTCAACCCCACGGCATCGCGCTGGCTCTTGAAGATCTGCATCAGTACGGCCGCCGCATAGACGGCGAAGAAGATCTTGTTCGGGGAGGCCAGGGAGTATTTCTCCCGTATGGGGAAATACATGGACGACGAGTTGTCGATGATGAGGTGGCATCGGAGGTTGGTCTCCTCTTCATAGCGTTTTACGAACAGCTTGTCCGTGCGGGCGTACAACTTCCAGTCAATATGACGGATAGGTTCCCCCGTGTTGTACTGGCGGTGCTCGGCGAACTCCACCGAGAAACCATGCATGGGGCTGCGGTGCAGTCCGGTGATGAAGCCTTCCACCACTTGCTTGGCTACAAATTCAACGTGGTCGTATTGGGTGATTTTCGTCAGGTCTATCGTATAAGCCATGTCCTCTTCAATTTGGCGGCAAAGGTACACATTTTTTGTTTGGCATTCACTTTTGATTTTGCGTGAAACGAATCCACTCCTGCTCGAAGCCTGCCTTAAGACGGTAAGTGTAGGGGTCGTCTTCGAAAATATGGTCGAGATCGTAGAAAATGGGAGCCTTGCCTTTCTCGTACAAAAGGAGGCCTGCCTCTTCGGAAAATCCTATTATGGAAGAGATACGACGTGGATTATGGACGCTCCGCTGACAGGCAGGGTAGTAAAGGCCGAACGGCCTTTCCAGATACTGCCGGATCTCCTTTCTCATCTCCCGCTCCCGTAAGGCTCCCGGTATAAAGTCGTAGTAAACGCCGATGTGAATATGGTTTGAATCCGTTGTGTTGAGCAGTCCGAGCAGGAATTTCATGCAGGCGGAACAGGATAATGCTTTGGTGACCAGGAAAACGTTCTTCTGCGCAGGCAGGTCCTGAAGCGACAGCAGATGCCGTTCCCCGTCGTAGAGGATGGCTTGTGTTTCCGGTCGGCTGTTTTTGTGACGCATTGCTCTGATTTTGATGATGGGTTCGTTCCGCTTGAAATACTCCTCCTGTCGGAGCCGGTACTCCGCCGGGGTGAGGTCCGTCCAGCTGACGGCGCTCTCAGCACAAATCTCCAGTAACAGGTCGTTCCAGCTGATACGGGCCTTGTCCATGTCGGATTCAAATAGGAGGAAAGGAAACCGCTCCCCGCCGTACATATCCTGACAGGTGTCTTTTTTGTGGAACAAACATGTGTTCCCGGATGGGTCAAGATAGGCATACTGCAGGTGCGATTTCCTGGTTGTCGTGTCGTATTGTGTGTAGTATAGCAGATGTCCCCCGCCAATGGGAAAGTCATACTTCGGATAGGAATACCGCCAAATCTCATTCATGGTGGCGCGGATCCGCTCTATGCCATACGGCACGGAAAGGGATTTGCGGATGTATTCCTCTTCAAAGGGATGCCAGTCGGGAATGTCGAAGACGAAGTCTTGGATCCAGGTGCCATCCAGTCCGTACTGGTGGAGTAAGGGGAAACGTGTGCTTAGGAAGAAAACATGCTGTTGGTCGTGGAAAAGATAACGGTTTGGACTCGCTTGGACGACATGGGGGGCTTCGTAGGGAAGTACCCGTACAAGTTCCTCCTGCCCTCCGCAGAGCGGACGATGAAACCATTTGTACCCCGTATCATGCTCTTCTTCAAAATAATGAAGCGTATCATGAAAGATATATGCTGCCTTAATGTTGGGATGCTGGTACATGGTGTCAAATGTCACAGTGTCCGAATTCCCCCGATGATAGAGGATAATCTGGTCTTGAGTTGAAACCACAACCCTGTCCGGGTAGATGCTGAAATCGTGAATCCAGTATCTGCCGGCAGCCTCTTGCTTCTGTTTAACCGTTGGGGGTAATGGAATAAGGATGGAAGATGTCACAAAATTGTCCAGACGGATGCTATGGATAACGGCCGCGTAATTGCGCGATGCTTGCTGGTACGACGTCATGTCCGTGTAGTAGAACGTGCCATCGCTCACACGGCATCTCAGATGCGATAGGTTGGAAGGCAATGCTCCGGGCCCCAGCACCACTGCCGTGTCCCAGTTGAAGAGCGTACCAATCCATGGCTGGCAGCGGATGGTTGTGCAAACCAGAATGCCGATAGTCGTGAGGATAATTTTGTGCGGTCTCATCGTCATGTTGTTTTGGGATTACGGGATTCGAAGGGTGATGGGGGTTACATAGATGTACATGGTGCATCCACCGCGCGAATCGTACTGCCAAGAGCCCTTCACCGCGTATGTTTCCGTGCCACGACCGGCCTGGATGGCTATTTTCTTGGATTGAGAGCCTCGCGTACACCCGTTAGATGCTTCCCGTTCGCTAACCTCAATGATTTGGTTGATGGCATCGGCAAACATGGGAGAGAGGTTCGGATTGCTAAGCGCGCCTGATGAGTAGAGCGAAAGAGCATTGTTCCTCGGCACACGGCAGGAACTGTAGCCGGAACCGGTACAGTCCAGCGTGGCCGGATGCTCTTCGTCCTGTGCCGGCGTGTATAGAATGTCATTGTAGAGGTTGAGGAATGCCCACGGACCTCCGTTGCTCTTGTGGATGATGATGGTGGGCAGATCTCCCGTCGCCCAAACGGAGCATGCCAAAAACAAGGCTCCGAAAAGTAAAAATACACGTTTCATTTTTCTCTGTTTTTTGTTTTTAATTTTTTAATAGTTGTTCCTCCTGTTTCGTGGATGCGGCTTCCGCCTGTTACGCCCCGATCCTTGTCCCTCGGACTTGTTTCGGAGTGGTTCGATCTCTGTAGGCTTCCTTTCTTTTTCTTGTCATGCTCTCGTCCTACTCGGGATTGCCAGCCCTTCGTTATCTCTCTTGAACACACGGCAAATATACAACCAACCCTTATCCCCTGTCAAGAGCGAAATGAAAATTTTTTCAATGTGATTTACAATAAGTTAAAAATTTGGTGTTTCAAAATTAACAATTAACTGTTAATTTTGAATTTTGATTTCGGAGAAATTTTGCCTTTGCGTGTCATATTTGAACAAGGCGGATAACGGATTATTCTGTATCTTTGCCGCCGTAATCCGATGGTTGAATTATACAAAAATATTATACAATATGAAACGAAACCTATGTATTATGACCGCTCTTATTGCCACGAGCATCCTGGCATCCTCCTGCAAGTCGAAGGATGATCATGCTAATTTGAAAGACAACCCCTTCATGGAGGAGTGGAATACGCCGTATGGCGTTCCTCCCTTTTCGGAAATCAAGACGGAACACTATCTTCCTGCTTTTAAGGAGGGTATGCGCCAGCAGAAGGAATGTGTGGAAACCATCGTCAACAACAGTGAGGATCCCACGTTCGGCAATACCATCATACCGCTGGAGTACAGCGATGAACTGCTGAACAAGGTGAGCATGGTGTTCCTGAATCTGATGGAATGTTGCAACAGTGACGATATGGAGCATCTGGCCGATACCATCCTGCCCATGCTTTCTGCTCATGGTGATGATATCATGCTGAATGACAAACTGTTCCAGCGTGTGAAGAAGGTGTATGAGAATCGTGAAAAAGAGAATCTCAACGCCGAACAGCTGCGTCTTCTGGAGGAGACCTACAAAGGTTTTGTGCGCGGCGGTGCCAACGTGCCTGCCAATAAACAACCCCGTTTCCGGGAGATTAACGAGAAATTGGCAATGCTGACGCAGAAGTTCGGCAATAACGTGCTGAAAGCCACGAATAACTATAAATTGGTGGTGTCGGATTCCCTGCGTCTGAAGGGGTTGACTCCAGAACAGCTGGCCAATGCCCGCGAGGTGGCCAACGCGGATGCGAAAACCAAAGGGAAGTATGCCTTCACGCTGGATATGCCCACCTTGGAACCCTTCCTGATGAACTGCGCTGACCGCGAGCTTCGGAAGGAGATTTGGACTGCTTATTCCACCCGGTGCTTGGATGGTGAATATGATAACTCTGCCATTATCAATGAGATAGTGAATCTGAGAATTGAGCGGGCACACATCCTCGGTTACGACCATTATGCCGATTATGTGTTGGATGACTGTATGGCCAAGAATGCCGAGAATGTCTATCAGCTACTCAATCAGGTGTGGCAACCCGCATTGGCCAAGGCTAAGGAGGAGGCCGCCCAATACCAGACGATGATTCGTAAAGAGGGTGGCAACTTCACGTTGGAACCTTACGATTGGCGTTATTATGCTGAAAAACGACGTCGCGAGAAGTACGATTTGGACGACCAGCTGATCCGCCCCTATTTCTCATTGGATACCGCGCAAAAGGGCTTGTTCATGGTGTGCAACAAATTGTATGGCCTGACCTTTAAGGAGAATAAGGATATTCCTGTTTATCAGGAAGATGTGAAAGTTTACGAGGTGATTGACAACAACGAGGTGATCGCCATCGTGTATATGGACTTTTTCCCGAGAGAGTCCAAGCGTAGTGGCGCGTGGATGACTAATTTCCGTGAGCAGTACTGGACCCGCGACGGTCAGAATGTCATACCGGTTGTATCCCTTGTATTCAATTTCACGAAGCCTTCCGGTGACAAACCGTCCATGCTCAATGTGGATGAGCTGCAGACGCTGTTCCACGAGTTCGGCCATGCGCTGCACAGCATCCTGTCGCGCTGCCACTACCGTTCGCTTTCCGGTACCAATGTGCCGCGCGACTATGTGGAGATGCCCTCCCAGTTTATGGAGCATTTTGCCACGGAGCCGGAAATCCTCAAGATGTATGCACATCACTACCAGACTGGAGAGTCCATCCCGGATGAGCTGATTCGTAAGATGGAAGCCTCCGCCACCTTCGGGCAGGGCTTTATCAATACGGAACTTCTGGCCGCCTCCCTGCTGGATATGGATTACCATACGCTGACGGAAAAGACGGAAATTAGCCAACCGGACTTCGAGAACCGGCAGATGGCCAAGATCGGTCTGATTTCGTCCATTATTTCCCGTTATCGTAGTCCCTACTTCCAGCATATCTTTTCCGGTGGCTATGGTGCTGGTTACTACAGCTATACGTGGGCGGCGGTGCTCGACAACGATGCATTCGAGGCTTTCCGAGAGCACGGCGTCTTTGATCAGACTACGGCTACAGCCTTCCGCACACACATTCTGGAGAGGGGCAACACGGATGACCCGATGAACCTGTATGTGGCGTTCCGCGGTCGCAAACCTTCCATTGAACCGCTGTTGAAGAACCGCGGCCTCATGTAGTCCGTCATACAATAATATTATTATAATGGCCGCCATGTCCGATATTTTGTCACGCATCAACCACCTCACGGAGGAGATCAACCGGCATAACTACTATTACTATATGCTGGATGATCCTAAGATCAGCGACTATGAGTTTGACCAGTTGCTTCAGGAGCTGATTGATTTGGAGAAACAATACCCGGAGTATGCGCGGCCGGACAGTCCCACGCAGCGGGTGGGCGGCACTGTCACCAAGCAGTTTGAGACGGCCACGCACCTCTATCCGATGTTGTCCTTGGGAAACACCTATTCCGAGGAGGACCTGCTGGAGTTTGACTCCCGGATACGGGGCTTGCTCCATGCTTCGCCGGAGTACGTGTGCGAGCTGAAATATGACGGCGTGGCCATCAGTCTGATTTACGAGAAGGGCGTGCTGGTGCGTGCGGTCACGCGCGGCGACGGCGTCCGGGGCGATGTGGTGACGGCCAATGTGCGCACCATCAATTCCGTGCCGCTGGCCTTGCAAGGCGACTACCCGGATCTTCTGGAGGCACGCGGCGAGATCCTGATGCCCTTCGAGAGCTTCGAGGCGCTCAACGCCCAACGCGAGGAGACGGGCGACCCCCTGTTCGCCAATCCGAGGAATGCCGCCTCGGGCAGCCTCAAACTCCGCGATTCGTCTGAGGTGGCCAAGCGGGGACTCTGCTTCAAACTCTATTATGCTCTGGGTGAGAATCTTCCGGAACACAACCATTACAACCAATTGCGCAAATTGCACGAGTGGGGCTTCCGCTTTCCCGACGTGATGGAGAAAGTGTCGGGTTTGGAGGGTGTTCACGAATTTATCCGCCAATGGGATGTGAAACGGCGTGAATTGCCGTACCCGATTGACGGTATTGTCATAAAAATCAACGATTTTGCCCAACAGCAGCAGGTGGGCTCCACGGCGAAAAGTCCCCGGTGGGCCATCGCCTACAAGTTCAAGGCCGAGCGCGTCTCCACGCCGTTGCTGAGTGTGGATTTTCAGGTGGGACGCACAGGCATTGTGACACCTGTGGCCAATCTGAAACCCGTTTCGTTGGCGGGTACTGTGGTGAAAAGGGCCACCTTGAACAACCGGGACTTCATGCGCGAGCTGGATATCCGTACCGGGGATAGCCTCTGGGTGGAGAAGGGCGGCGAGATTATCCCGAAAATCGTGGGTGTGGACCTTGACCGCCGCCAGCCGGATGCGCTTCCCGTCCCGTTTGTGACCCATTGCCCGGTTTGCGGGACCCTGTTGCAGCAGAATGAGGGTGAGGCGGGTGTCTTTTGCCCGAACGAAAACCATTGCCCTCCGCAAATCAAGGGCCGACTGCAGCATTTTATCTCGCGGAAGGCGATGAATATCGATTCTCTTGGTGAGGGTAAAATAGAACTTCTTTACAACCAAGGTCTTGTGCGTGATGCCTCCGACTTGTACCATCTGACATACGACCGGCTTTTTGGCTTGGAAAAGGTGCTGGAGGATGAGGATGGCAAGAGTCGGATGATCAGTTTTAAGGAAAAAACGGTGCAGAACATCCTGAACGGCATTGAGCAGTCGAAGGCTGTGCCCTTTGAGCGTGTGTTGTATGCTGTGGGCATTCGTTTTGTGGGAGAGGTGACGGCCAAGAAGCTGGCACGCCATTTCCGGACGGTGGATGCCCTGGCCAATGCGTCACGGGAGGAACTGATGGAGGTGGAAGATGTGGGCGAACGGGTGACCGACAGCATCATCCTGTTTTTCAATCGGACGGAGAACTTGCAACAGATTATGGATCTGCGCGAAGCCGGCTTGCACATGGAAGTGGAGGAGACGGCGGCGGACTCGGAAACCGCGCAGACCTTGGCCGGGAAAACGGTGGTGGTGAGCGGCGTATTCTCCGTATCGCGTGACGAAATTAAGCAGATGGTGGAACGGCATGGTGGCAAAAACACGTCATCCATCTCGAAAAATACGTCTTTTGTACTTGCTGGAGAAAAGATGGGGCCCGAAAAGCGCCGCAAGGCGGAAACGTTGGGCGTGCCCATCATTTCGGAAGAGGAGTTTAGGAAGCTGCTGGAAGCAGGGGAATAGGAACTCTCATCACCCGTTAAACCCTCTTGTTTTTTTTGTATTTTTGCAGCCCAAAATTTTTTGTTATGGATATGGATAAAATCAACGAGGTCTTCGACCAGTTCCGCAACACGAACGTGTTGGTTATCGGCGATGTGATGATTGACTGCTACATCACCGGCAAGGTGACGCGCATCAGCCCCGAGGCGCCGGTTCCCATCGTCAACGCACAAAGCCGTACCTACCGGCTTGGCGGTGCTGCCAACGTGGCCCTCAACCTCAAGTCGCTCGGTGCCCACCCGATTCTCTGTTCGGTGATCGGCAGCGATAATAAAGCCAAGGTCTTCTATGACCTGATGGAGGATTGTGATCTGGATTCCGTGGGTCTGGTTCCCATGTACGGCCGTCGCACGACGGTGAAATACCGCATCATCGGCAACAACGCCCATATCGTGCGCGTGGATGACGAGCGCGACGAGCAGCTGAAAGAGCGCGAGAAACGCCAGCTGATCACCACGGTGGAGCAGCTCATAGACCATCATTCCATTGATGCGTTGATTTTTGAGGACTATGACAAGGGCCTTTTCTCCAAAGACCTGATTCAGGAGATTATCAATTTTGCCCATAAGAAGAATATCTTCATTGCAGTGGATCCTAAGAAACGGAATTTCAACAACTATTCCAATGTCGATTTGTTCAAGCCTAACTTGAAGGAATTGACCACCGGACTTAATCTTGAGGATAATGTGGAGCTTACGTTGGAGGATATTCACGACATCGCGAAGAAATTCGCCGCCGAAAAGAAAATTGGCAAGGTGATGATCACCATGTCGGCCAAGGGCATCGCATTCTACGACAGCAGCAATGGGCATTTCCATCACCAGAAGGCCTTCAAGCGCCGTGTGAGCGATGTGTCTGGCGCGGGCGACACGGTCATTTCGGTGGCCACCCTCTTCCTGCTCAAGGGCGAATCGGTGGAGCTGACCAGCTTGGCCTCCAATTTGGCCGGCGGCCTTGTGTGCGAATATGTGGGTGTGGTCCCAGTCAATGTGGCCCAGCTGAAAAACGAGATTCTGAAGAACCAGCCCGTCGGATAATAAAACGCGTGCATTCCCGTTAGGCTTGTGTTGATAATTTTTTAAATTACATGAAATCCTTGAAAAAATTCCTGCTGTTGGCGATGCTGGTGTGTGTCACATCGGCTTCCTACGCACAATCGAAGGTCTTCGGTGTGCCCAATTTGCAGAAATATGATACCCGGCGTTTCCATTTCGGAATCCTGCTGGGTGGTTCCAGCCTGAACTACTATTCCAAGGTGAAACCCGACTTGACGGACTATACGTACAGTATTGTGGAAACGAAAGGCGGTCTGGCCTTCAATATTGGCATCGTTACGGATATGCGCATGGGCAAGTATTTCGACTTGCGCCTGATTCCGGCTATTACCGTCGGAGACCCGGTGGTGTGTTATTACAAAGCCAATTACGATCTCATTGACCAACCTCGTACACAGCACGTTTTTTTGGATATCCCGCTGCTGCTGAAATTCAAGTCCTCCCGTATGGCCAACAATATCCGCGCATACGTCATCGGTGGTGCCCAGTACAGCCTTGATATGACCTCCAACGCCAAATACAACAAGGAGAATCACCAGCATACAAAGAGTTCGGCCGTGATGAAGGCTGGACATGATGAGGATAAAATATACCTGAACACCAAATTCCACGATTTTCTCGGTGTGGCCGGCGTCGGCTTTGATTTTTATTGCACCTATTTCAAACTCGCCGTGGAACTCAAGATGTCGTTTGGACTCCGCAACCTGCTGATTACGGACCCGACACGCTATCCTTCGTATGTGGATCTCCAATATGTGGAGTCGTTACAATATCTGAAATCCAGAAATTTCCAATTATCTATTACATTTGAATAAAAATGGCAAACAACGAAGAACTTTTCAAACAGATTGTGGCCCATGCCAAAGAGTATGGTTTCATTTTCCCGTCCAGTGAAATATACGACGGCCTGAGTGCCGTTTACGACTATGGTCAGAATGGTGTTGAGTTGAAGAACAACATCAAGCAATATTGGTGGAAAGCGATGGTGCAGTACCACGACAACATTGTGGGCTTGGACAGCGCCATCTTCATGCACCCCACCATCTGGAAGGCCTCCGGCCATGTGGATGCGTTCAACGACCCGCTCATCGACAATAAGGACTCCAAGAAACGTTATCGTGCCGATGTGCTGATTGAGGACCATATCGCCAAAATCGAGGACAAAATCAACAAGGAGGTGGAGAAGGCCCGCAAGCGTTTTGAGAACTTCGACGAGAAGATGTTTCGCGAAACCAACGGACGCGTGCTGCAGTACCAGAAGCAGATTGACGACATTACGGCCCGTTTTGCGGAGCTGATGAACGCCAACGATCTGGCCGGCCTGAAGGCGCTGATTGAGGAGCTGGGCATCGCCTGTCCCATTTCCGGCACGCGCAATTGGACCGACGTGCGCCAGTTCAACCTTATGTTTGCCACGAAGCTCGGCTCCGTGTCCGACGGTGCCGACACCATCTATCTGCGTCCGGAGACCGCGCAGGGCATCTTCGTCAACTTCTTGAATATCTACAAGACGGGACGTATGAAATTGCCGTTCGGCATCGCGCAGATTGGCAAGGCCTTCCGTAACGAGATTGTGGCCCGCCAGTTCATTTTCCGTATGCGCGAGTTCGAGCAGATGGAGATGCAGTTCTTCGTGAAACCCGGCGAGGAGCTCAAGTGGTTCGACTACTGGAAGCAGACGCGTCTGCAATGGCACACCGATCTCGGCATCGCGCCGGAGAACTACCGCTTCCACGACCACGAGAAGCTGGCCCACTACGCCAACGCCGCCACCGACATCGAGTTCAAGTTCCCGTTCGGCTTCAAGGAGTTGGAGGGCATCCACTCCAGAACCAATTTCGACCTTTCGCAGCATGAGAAATATTCCGGCAAGAAGCTCCGCTATTTTGATCCGGAAGTCAATGAGAATTATGTGCCTTACGTGATCGAGACCTCCATCGGTGTGGACCGCATGTTCTTGGCTGTGTTCAGCAATGCCTATACGGAGGAGACGTTGGAGGACGGCTCCACACGTGTGGTGCTCCGCTTGCCGGTGAAGCTGGCCCCGTACAAGGTGGCCGTGCTGCCGTTAGTGAAGAAAGACGGGCTGCCGGAGATTGGCCAGGAGATATTCAATACGCTGAAGAAGGACTTCATGGTGCAGTACGAGGATAAGGATGCCATCGGACGCCGTTATCGTCGGCAGGATGCCATCGGCACGCCGTTCTGCGTCACCATCGACAACCAGACCAAGGAGGACAACACGGTGACCGTGCGCGAGCGCGACACTATGGCCCAGTACCGTCTGCCCATTGAGGGCTTGGCGGAGGAACTTTGGAAGAAGTTGCGGTAATTGTACGTCTCTTCGGAATATGCTGGTCCGGCTGCTTTTGTACCGTACCTTGTGGCGTCAAGGATGAGGTTGCAACCTGAGATTTAACGCATTTGAAGAATGAAAGATATATCCCATCGCTGCATATCCTTGCGGAGAGTCCGAATTGCATGTGTTAGATTGTGGGATTAATCATCCCGATGACATGTCAGGATACATGCTGGAATACTATTGTTAATAATCCTGTTTTATGGTAAAGCTTGAAAAATACCTGACCCTTTTCATCGGCATTGGCGCAGTGGGCGGTGCGGTGATGATGTGGATTGACCCTACGGGCGTAGGGTGGGGTGGCGAGCCATTGTTAGAACTGCTGCGGGCAAAGTTGCCCTGGCCGGATATCTTCTTCCGGAACTTCATCCCGTCAGGCTTCGTACTCTTGTTCCTGAACGGCGTCACCCAATTCGTGGCGGCGTACTTGCTCTTCAAGAAGCATCCACTCGCGCAGTGGAGCGTGCTCGCCTGCGGCATCATCCTGATGCTCTGGATCGTCCTCGAATGGTGGGTCTGGGGCTTCAACGCCATCAGCAACCTCTATTTCGTGTTGGGGCTGCTGGAGGCCGTGGCGGCGGGGGTGTGCTTGAGGCAACGGGAAAGGGATTAGTTAATAGATAATAGATAATAGTTGATGGGGCAGCCCAATAATCTAAAATCTAACCACTAACTACTAACTACTAGCCACTATGGCCAATCTTATCACCACCATCCGCATCTTCTGCAGCGTCGCCCTCTTGTTCTGTGCGGCGCTCTCCCCGTGGTTTTACGCACTCTACATCACCGCGGGCGTTTCCGACATGGTTGACGGGTGGGTCGCGCGCAAGACAAACACCGTCAGTGATTTCGGTTCGAAATTAGACACCGTGGCGGACATTCTCTTCGTTGTGGCATGTCTGGTCAAGTTACTGCCGATCCTGCATCTCCCCGTTTGGATTTATGTCTGGGTCGGCATCATCGCCTGCATCAAGGTCTTCAACATCGTTTACAGCTATGCCGTTCGGAGGCAGTTCTTGGCCGACCACAGCATCCTGAACAAGGTCACCGGCGCGTTGCTGTTTCTCCTTCCGCTGACGTTGTCTGTCATCGATGTGAAATATAGTGCAGTGGTGGTCTGCGCGGTGGCGATGGTTGCGGCGGTGAAGGAAGGGGCGCGGGAATAGGAAGAATAGATTAATTCTCCGTGCCCATTATCTCATTCTCTCCTTTCAACACCTCCAATTCCTCATCGAGTTTCTTGAAAGAAGTCAGGCTCTCGGGACGGATGGGTTCTGAATAGAAATTGCTGAAGTCGGGAGCTTCATCTGTGTTTTCGGTTTTCTGCTCACGGTTGTCGGTGAATTCCATCACCTCCTGTTCCGTGATGCCGATGGATTCCATGTTGTGCTTGTTATGATAGCGCATAGTGGCTGCCATGTAAGAGAGCCAAGCCCTCCAATAATGGATGCCCTGAAGGGTGTGCCGCACTTTCTCAGATCGAATGCTTTTCATGGGCAGGTTATGGCCTTCGTATTCATCCGGATGGTCTTTGATATAACGCATGGTTCCCTCAACTTCGGTCACCCAGTTGTTCCACCGCTCTTCGACCATGTTCATGGCCGAGAAGCATTGTCCTACGCGGTCGATGAATTCCACATTACCCATATTCTTCCACGTTTCGATGTTGTTGGAAAAAATGCTTTCCGCCGATTTATCGTAGGTGAGGAACAGCAAGTTTGTAGCTTTGGACACCAGGTTGTCCAGTTCCTCTTCCGGCAACAGTTCCAGCTCATCAACGGGTTTTTCGAGCAACCAAGTGGCCGCGCTGTCGTTGTGGGCCATATATCCTGAGATTTCCTCCAGATTCCGGGAGAATTTCTCAATATTACTCATTACCATCATGGCCGAGAGACGACGGTCCTTGGCGCGATGGTGCCTTTCCAACAGCTGGGCTGCCACGATAGTGAAAAGCAACGAGATGGTAGTGGCAAGGACAATCATGCCAAGCTGTTTCCAGAAATTGCCTTTTAGAGAGTGTACAGGGATTTTCGGGGGCTTGATAGGGATTTTGGACATATTTCAGTGATTGAAAATGATTGATGGCGCAAAGATACAACATTTTCGAATGCTGTCGGGAAAAACCCTAGACACATTTTTCTACGATGGACATTATACAAAATAATTGTTATGAGTGTGGAAATCATTCACATCCGCAAATGTTCATATAATTCTCGTCGATTCCTCCGTGACAATAATCAAGCAACAGCGTGTCTGTCTTTCCATTATTGTCACTCAAGATGACCCTCTTGTTATGGTTCTCATTAACTTTGACGTATGAATAATTCCTTAGTTCTTCACTGGAATATGACGTTAGCAAAGGCACAACAGCTATTCCATCTTTGATTTTCAATCCCATATATTTATCAAAACGATAAAAGTCAGACATGTTGGAGTTGTCAATGTCCACACACAATATCGAAACATCTCTCATTTTATGACTAACAGTCTGCACCGACAGGATTCTTCCTTCAAATACAACAGGAGAATATTCTTGCTCAAAAATCTTGTCAATTTTTTTGCTGAACTGATTTGAAGTAAAAGAGTTGAGGAAAGCGCGTCCGACAATGATATTGAACACAATTAAAACCAATAAGCTCAGGACCACGTTGATGATAATTTTCAGTCTCGAATGCCCAGAATGTATACCATTTATCACGATGCACACCACAGACACAATGGGCAGTATGATGAATAAACCGATAATGATTACAAGTTCCATAACAAAAGGTGTTCCTGTTTACTTAAAAAACGATTCTGACGAACACCGGATAGTGGTCGGACGGGTTTCTTCGAATATAAGTGTCGAACGAGATTTCCTGGGGCGCATCGGCCGATTTCAGCGATTTGACCGAGGCATTGTGTTCTGTCCAGTAGCTGTTGGTAAGAATTCCGTACGCTTCCACTTGTGTGGTTGGCGACACAAACACATGATCGATACGGCTTTGGGTGAAATACTCGGTCTTAAACGCATTGAAAGTGCCATTTTCAGCGAAACGGATACGGGCAGCCTCGTAAGAGTCCTTCAGCAGTCCTGATTTTGTGAAGATGGAATATATCTCATTGGTCTGATCCACATTGAAATCGCCAGTCAGGATGACAGGAGCGTCCTTGGCTATTTCACGGATACGGGCGACCACGAGTTTCGCCGCCTCACGCCGCGCCACGATGCCCACATGGTCCATGTGAAGGTTGAAGAAATAGAATACTTTCGCCTCATTCGGGGCTGCGTTTTTCAGATGAAATTTGCCCCATGTGCAGATGCGGATACAGGCGGCATCCCAGCCCAGACCAGGCTTGTCAGGGGTCTCGCTGAGCCAGAAATTCCCGTTGTCAAGGAGCTCCAGTTTCCCTTTTTTGTAAAAAATCGCCTCGTATTCGCCTTCTTTGTCACCATTGTCGCGCCCGATACCGATATAATCATATCCGTCCAAGGCGTTCTTCATATCCTGAAGTTGCGGATACAGAACCTCTTGTGTTCCAAAGATCAAGGGGTTCATGAAATTGATCTGGTCGCAAATCACTTGGCAGCGCTTGGTCCACACATGACCGGCAACGCTATCGCCGCTGTTTTTGTAACGGATGTTGTATGAGCCGACAAGATACTCTTGAGCTTCGACACAAAACACCAAGACAATGAAAAACACAAGGGAGATCAGTTTTCGCATAACACAATATTTACATGCAAAGATATAAAGTTTCTTGAAAGAATTTCCGCCACTTCTGCATTTTACTAATCACTGATAGAAAAATGATACTGACCCTTCCCCTTTGTAGCCTTTCCGTATTGGATGGCGTGCTTCGGACAGTGGTGGTAGCAGGCGTCGCAGGTGGTACAATGACCGTGCCATTTCGGACGGCCATCCTCCAAGGTGATGTTCTGCAACGGGCATACGCTCACGCACTTGCCGCATGAGATGCAGCTTTCGGTGCTGAAAAACGGCTCGTCGGAGACCCATTTGTGGAAGCTTTTCCCGATAACGTTGGTCTTGAACCCCGGAAAGATGCCGCGCCGCATCTCCGACACACTCTTCCGTCCGATAATGTTCTGGATGACAGCGGGAAGGTGCGCCTTGGCGTTTTCGATTTTGCGGGCCGCCTTCTCGGGTTTGTCGATGCTCATGCCCGCCATGTTGACGTACGTGTTCGGCATCTGGAAGCAGTAGTCGGCATTCAGTGATAGTCCGATCTCCTCCAGCTGCTGCCGGAATACACGGTCGGCATAGCCTCCGTTGTCACCGCAGGTTACCGCCATCCACACGTAAGAAGGCTGACGGTCGAAGTGCAGCTTTTTCACAAAGTCCAGCACTAACTGCGGAGGGCACCAGGAGTAAATCGGGAATACGAAGCCTATGCGTTCTTCATCGCCCAATTTATAGTCAAATACTCCGTTGCGTTCTTGCTCCGGAAGAAATAACACTCTTTCATCCAACGCCTTGGCGATGCTTTCGGCTATAAACCGACTGTTTCCGCAGCCTGAGAAATAGAAAATCATAGTAGTCTGTTTTTGGGGACAAAAATATAATTTTTCTGCATGATTCGCCGTCTGGTGCCGACAATTTTATGTGTCATCCTGTGATGCCTGCGCGATGATGTTGTTATGTAAATAAAAGTACATCCCCGCATTTTTCGTACTTTTGCCGCGTGTGTGTTGAATTACTTAAATGATGAGAAACCTGTTTCTTCCCCTTTTGCTATTGGTGTCTTATTTTGCAGTGGCACAGCAGGATACGATTAAAGTGTCGGCCAATGGTGTTGACTTCGTGATGGTGCGCGTGGAGGGCGGATTGTTTCACAGGGGGAACTTGAGAGCGGATTCGCTGGATACGGTCCGATTCAAGAATTCGATGGGCGAGCAGGATGTGACGGTCTCCTCCTTCTATATCGGACGATACGAGGTCACACAAGAGTTGTATTACGCAGTCACGGGGTTGAAGCCATCCCGTTTTAAACAGGAGGATTACGATTCCAAAACGGACAACTGGTTCCGCAACCAAAATAAAATCAAGCCGCAACATCCGGTGGAGAGTGTCTCTTGGTTCGATACCCAAGCGTTCATAGATTCGTTGAACAAATTGACCGGTTTGCATTTCAGATTACCGACCGAAGCGGAGTGGGAGTATGCTGCGCGCGGAGGGTTACACCATGCACCATACCCGTATGCAGGAAGCCGTGACATTGACAAAGTGACATTTTTCCATTACGATAGCCCAAAAATGGTTAACACAAGTCGTGTGTTTACAGAAAGAGTAGGTCAGAAGCAGCCGAATGCCTTGGGATTATACGATATGACCGGCAATGTGGCGGAATGGTGCAGCGATTGGTTTTCGCCCACCTATTATAAAACCAAGACACAGATGACCAACCCCAAAGGTCCGAGCAAAGGAGAGCGAAAAGCTGTGAGAGGAGGTTGCTACTCTGTTGATTTCAAATTAGTTCACCAAATGGAAATCCGTTTCAGACGCGGTTTGGATCCCAACACTAAATTGCCTTCCGTGGGGTTCCGGATTGTGTTGGATGCGGATTAAACAAGACAATATGATGGAAACCGAAAGAATCTTACTGCGTCCGTGGCGCGAGAGCGATGCCGAGACGCTTTACAAATACGCTTCCGACCTGGAGGTGGGTCCCCGCGCGGGATGGGCACCGCACCAAAGCGTGGAGGAGAGCTTGGAGATTATCCGCACCGTGTTCAACGATGCGCTAAACACCTGGGCCATTGAGCTGAAAGAGACCGGTGAAGCCATCGGCGCGATGGGCTACGGTCCTTCGTGCGACTGCAAGCTGCCCGCCCGTGAGAACGAGCCCATCTGTGGCTATTGGGTGGCCAAGCCCTATTGGAATCAGGGCATCTGCACGGAGGCGTTGCGACTGATGCTGGACCACATCCGCAAGACTACGGAGATCATGTCCCTCGTCAGCGGCCACTTTATCGACAACCCCGCGTCGGGCCGTGTGATGGAGAAATGCGGCTTCGTGCCCACCGGCGAAACCTGCATCGATGAGACGCAGTACCAGGGGGAGGGAAGGCCGATCCGGGTGCTGCGGCTGGAACTATGATTTTTTCCCGTTATATGAAAAGCACATCTTCTTGTATTGTGTACTTTTGTCACGTGAAATAAATGGCAATATGAAAAACAAGGAAACCAAAAAGCATCCTGTCCGTTGGACTCTGCTGGCACTGCTCATGGTGGCACTCATTTGTGGAGGCCTCTACTCTTATTTCGGCGGCTTCAAAAAGGTAAAACCCATTGACGCTGAAGAATTTGTAAAATATGCCAAGCCCGTTTCGGACCTTACCGTTCGTAATGGTGTGCGTGTTGTTGCGTTAGGTGAGGCCACGCACGGAAATGCGGAGTTCCAACAGCTAAAGTTGGACGTTTTCAAGATTCTGGTTGAGAAATACGGCGTACGGGCGTTTGCGTTGGAGGGCGACTACGGCTGCTGCGAGGCGGTGAACCGATATATTCACGACGGGAAAGGCACTGCGGAGGAGGCCGCTGCAGCCATCGGCTTCACCATTTACCGGACTAAGGAGATGGCGAACCTCATCGAATGGATGCGGAAGTATAACGAAACCGCCGCCGAGGGGGACGACCTTCGCTTTTACGGATTCGACATGCAGCGCTGCGAGTACAGCTACCGATATCTGCTGGAAGCCGTTAAGGCATACGCATTGCCGACGGCGGATCTAGAGAAGTTGTGGGATAAATCAACAGACGGATTCTCAGCTTCTTACACTTCCGATCAAAGAACGAAGGTGATAGAGACGGTAAAGCAGGAATTACTGCAACTGAACGACTCCACAACGGCGCAGGCGGTGCATTTCGCGGATGTTTTGCTCCAAAACATCGCCATTGGGAAAGTCAGAGACGACATGTCGAAGGGAATTTTGCTGCGCGACTCACTGATGTTTGTGAACACGCACTGGATTATGGCGCAGGAGGAGGCCCGCGGCAACGAGTGCATCTTCATCACCGGACATAACGGGCACATTGAACGTCGACACGACTACGGCAAGGATGGCAAGGCCCTGGGCGCATTGTTGTTCGACGAACTTGGGGAGGCCTATTTCGCCATCGGCACCGACTTCTTCAAGGCGCGGGTTAGTCTGCCGAAACTCACCAACAAAATGAAGCGGAGAAACCACACCTTCTTTTCCAACGACCCGCTGGCCGAAGCCGCCAAAAAATGCGGATATGAAACCTGCTTACTCGATTTCAACACGATTCCGGAAAGCACTGAACTATTCTTTCGGATGTCAGATTACACTTGGATGGGCGATGTGGGCGAAGGCTACAGCCCACTCATGGCCGTATTCCCCATGGCATACCGCGATTGGGTTTCCCCCGCCAAACTTTACGATGGTGTGATTCTCGTAACGAATGCACACCCGATCGAGATTAGTGAATAGTGAGCAGTGATCAGTGAATAGTAATCAGAATAGTCAATGAATATATTAAAACATATTCCTTGAGCAGTCCCGTTAGGGGCAAGAGCTCGGTAGTGCAATTAACCCCACACAAGGCGATAGCCGCAGTGTGGGGCAGTCCAGAACAAAAAACGTCATAAATATGGAAAAAGAACAACATTTTTGCCAAAGCTGCGGAATGCCGCTCACCCCGGAAATCCTCGGCACCAACGCCGACGGCAGCAAGAACCAGGAATACTGCATCTACTGCTACAAAGACGGAGCCTTCACCGGCGACTTCACGATGGAGGAGATGGTGGAGTTCTGTGCGCAGTTTGTGGAGGAGTACAACAAAAACACCGGTCAAAACCTCAGCCGTGAAGATTACAAAGAGGTACTGCGCCAGTATTACCCCAATCTGAAACGTTGGCAGCTGCCCGCCGACCAGCTTCCGCACGCCACCTCGCCCATCAAGCAACAGCTTATTGATGAGGTCAATGCATTGGGCATCAAGGATATGCCGCGCATCGACAACCTCTTCGTGCTGCAGGGCTCGTTCGTCAACATGGAGTATGTCATCAACGGCAACAAGGTGAAACTCCTCGACGATAACGCCACCTATTGGGGCAATCAGGTCGAAAAAGGAGACGGTCGCTGTTTCGGCATTGCCTGCGACGAGCACAACATCCTCGTGAGCGAGTACGGCAAGGACGGCGCGGATGCAGAGTTGGTGGTGTTCAAGAGGAGATAGATCGTAAAATTCCTTGCGAAAGAAATAGTATTTTTTTTCTCTCCGGTTTGATTTCTTAAAAAAAAAAGTCGTATCTTTGCCGCGTTAAACACAATTATTGGTTTATTTATAGTTGAAAAATACTTATAAATAATCTTATCGATTAATTTAAATTATAATGGATTATGGCAGACTATTACGAATATTCGATTCCTGAGTTGGTGCAGATGCTGGGTGTCCGCTTTAAGGATTACCGCATGCGTTCCAATATGACGCAGAAAGAGGTGGCAGAGCAATCGGGATTGACAGTGAATACTATCCACAAATTTGAGAATGGCAGGGTGCCCAATTTGTCGCTCAGCACCTTCCTGCTTTTGATGAAGGCCATCGGTTGCATCAACAATCTTGATGAAATGCTGCCGGAACTTCCTGATTCTCCGTATCTTATTAAAGAGAGTGGAAAAAAGGCCCAGCGCATCCGACATTCTTCCTCCAAATAATATTCGGCTATGACGACACAAATACTGAAGGTGATGCTGTGGGGCCGTGAGGTGGGACGGTTGTGCATTGACCCGCGCCGGAAACGACCCTATTTTGAGTACAATCGCGACTGGGTGGAGACCGGACTGGACATCTCGCCGCTTGATGCGTCCATCAAACTGCCGCAGAACTTACGCCCGATATATGGTGCTTCGGAGAAGATTTACCAGAATCTGCCGCCGTTTTTGGCCGACTCGCTGCCCGATGCCTGGGGAAATGAAATCTTTGAGCAATGGCGGAGACAGCAAGGCATCAAAATGGGAGAGATCACATCCCTAGACAAGCTGGCATTCATCGGAAAGCGGGCAATGGGAGCACTGGAATTCTTTCCCGAAACCTCCAACTTTTCATCCTTAGAAAACATCAATCTGAAATCCTTGATTGAGCTGGCAGGCAAAATCTATACGCAACGCGAAAATGCGTACATTGATCCTGAGCAGTCGCTCACGATGCAGGCATTGATGGCGGTCGGCACCTCCGCGGGCGGACGGCAGCCCAAAGCCATCATTGCTATCAACCGGGAGACAGGGGAAATCCGCAGCGGTCAGGTGGGCGAACTGACTGGATTCGATTACTGCATCCTGAAATTCGGTGTCAAGGAGCGCTCAACTGCCGAACTTGAAATGTCCTACTATGAAATGGCGACAAAGGCAGGAATAAAGATGATGCCGTGTTGGATGATGGATGTTGAGGGAGAACGCCATTTCGTGACCAAAAGGTTCGACCGAGACGGTGAAAACAAACTTCATCTCCAGACCTTGGCCGCCCTCTATCCCGAAGCCGACAGCTACGAACGCCTGCTGTGGGTTTGTCGCAAGATGAGGCTCTCTGAACTTGACTGCGAAGAAGTCTTCCGCCGCATGGTGTTCAATATTTTGGCCAACAATACCGACGACCATTACAAGAACTTTTCGTTCATCATGGATAATCAGGGCCGTTGGCGGCTTTCACCTGCTTACGATTTGACCTATATTTTCAATACAGGTGGTTTTCTCCTTGAAACGCAGCACTGTCTGATGATTCATGGAAAATATACGGACATTACCCTTGAGGATGTCAGGGAGCTGGCTGCTGAGAACGGGATCCGCAAAGCAGAGAGCATTATTCACGAGGTCGCCGATGCTGTTTCGGAATTTCGTCCCATTGCCGAGCGTAATGGTGTGTTGGGACGATGGATTTCCGCTGTGGAGAACACGCTCGCTCACAACCTCGACGCATGGGGACTGGAGAAAGCCGATGTCGCAGTAGGCTACGTTGATGTTTCCGGTCACAGCATTGAAAATGCCCGTGTGGAGATGCAATTCAAGGGCAACTACCACCTGCTCGCCACCATCGATGGCAAGGCGTTGAAGTACATCATCCGTAAGGGCACGCCGGAGCATGATGAGATAACTGAAACCGGACCTTCAAAGTTGACGGAAGAACGGATCAAAGAACTGGTAAGACAGTTTCTTTTGCCCAAAATCGAAAAAGAATAATCCTTAAAAATGAAACAACAAATCAACCCTGAAGAAACCAAGCGGGCGTTTGCCTTTGAAATGTGGATGACCGCGCCCATGCCGATGGTGACGTTGGTGAAGACGATGAATGTTAGCAAACTGATGAATATCAGCAAGAAGACCGGCGTGAAGTTCAACACGCTGATGTGCTGGTGCATCGGCAAGGCGGCCACCGGGACGGAAGAGCTGCATCTGCTGCCGGAGAACGGAAAGCTGTACCAGTACGACCAGATCGCCATCAACGTGGTGGTGCGCAACCGCAAGGGCGGCATCAACTCCTGCGACATCCCTTATACCGAAGACCTGCAGCAGTTCAACCGCGACTACCTGGAGTTGACCACCAAGGTGGCGGAGGAGTGCCAAAGCAGCTTCCTCGACGGCTACATGATTGTCGGCACCTCCGCCATGATCCAGACCGAGCTCGACTGCATTGTGAACCAATACACCGACAAGTTTCTCAACCCGATGGTGATGTGGGGCAAATACCGCAAAAGCGGGTTCAAGACGCTGTTGCCGGTCTCGTTCCAGTTCCACCACGTGCAGATGGACGGCGGCGACGCGGCAAGGTTTTTGGAGAGGTTGCAGCAAACCATCATTGCTTTGCAATGAGTCATTGTGTTTTTGCACTTGTAAACTTTGTCCTCAAATGAAAAACAACCCCACGATAATACTGATCACAGGCGCGTCGTACACGGGCAAAACGATGCTGGCGCAGAAGATGCTGGAAAAATACGGCTATCCCTATCTCTCCATCGACCATCTGAAGATGGGACTGATCCGTAGTGGCAAAACGGATCTGACACCAGAGGACGATGATGCGCTTACGGAATATCTGTGGCCGATTGTCCGGGAGATGGTAAAGACTGCAATCGAGAACAGACAGAACCTTATCGTGGAGGGCTGCTATATCCCCTTTGATTGGCGAAAAGACTTTGAGGAGACCTATTTGCCTTCCATCCAGTATGTATGCCTTGCCATGACCGACGATTATATCGAGACTCATTTCACTGAAATAAAGGCAAACAGCTCTGTAATTGAGGAGAGGTTGGACGACACTTGCTGCACGATTGACAACCTTAAAAAAGACAATCACGCCTATATGGAAGGGTGTCAGAAAAGTGGCGAGCGGATTGTGGTAATCGACTCGGACTATAATCAAACGATAGACAAGATTCTGACGTTTTAATGAAATATCCTCTAAGGGGTTAAATGTCTTTCTATGGCTGTCGTATAGCGACAGCCATACATCGCGTTTGGCAACCACGTAACATTGACACCCACGCCCTCCTTTCCTGCTAAATTCTATCTAAAAAATTAACAATTCAAAAATCAATTGTTAAATTGAGATGTGGATTTGATTAGAGATCAGGGAGATGCGGAAAATTGAAAAGCCCTTGACAGAAGAGGATTTATGTGTTAAATTTGCAGGCAGAATTCACACCTATGGCAAAGAAAAAGGACAAAAAGGAACAGCAAGCTATTGAACTGGTCGCAAATTGCGACCACCTTGAAAACATAGACATAGCAGCAATGATACGGGTGGTAAGGGGACAACCGATACTCCTTGACAGCGACCTTGCGTTACTATATGACGTCAAGAATAAGAGACTTAAGGAGCAAGTTAATAGAAACATTGAAAGGTTCCCTGAAGATTTCATGTTCAAATTAACACGTGAAGAATACAATCGTTTGAGGTCGCAATTTGCGACCTCAAACGGAAGAGGCGGCGCTCGTTATCTTCCGTATGCTTTTACTAGAAACGGAGTGGCAATGCTCAGCAGTGTTTTGCGTTCAGAAACTGCCGTGGGTGTCAACATTCAAATTATGCGAGCTTTCACAGCGATTCCCCAAATCGTGAACCAAAGCATCCAAATGGTCGAACGCATTGTCAATATCGAGCACCATCAACAAGAAACTGACGGAAAGATCGAACTTATTCTTGATAGGATTGACAAGCTTTCTCCCAAGATGCTCCCTGAACAGATCTTCCCAACAGGCTGCGTGTGGGATGCATGGGCATATGTTTCCTATTTGGTTCGTAGCGCCAAAAACCGAATCATCTTAATTGATAATTTTGTTGACGACCGCGTTCTTTCTTTGTTCACCAAGCGCGCCGATGGCATTTCGGCCACCATCCACACCCGCTATAACGAACAATTCCTCACCGATCTGAAAAAGCACAACGAACAATATCCCGAAATCCAATTTATTCAACTCTCTCACCGCAACCACGACCGTTTCCTGATTATCGACGACAAGGTTCATCTTCTCGGTGCCAGTCTAAAGGACATGGGTGTCGGCCTTTGCGCGATAACCGAGATGACCACCTCCCCCGAAACCATCCTGATGTTGTTGAAATAGCAGGTCTGTCGTAGAAACATTGTGCCAGCGGTACAAAGTGTCCGGAATACTCTTGCAAACGAAATTCACAATCAACGGACTTTTTTCCAAAATCAAAAATTTCTTATTCTGATGTAACTCTGAGTTAGGTCTGACTTTTCCCTGATACAAAACCGCCAAATCTCACGTCTCAAATCCCAAGTCTCAACCTCTTAATTAGTTATGAAAAAGTTAGTTGTAAGAACTTCTGGTTTTCTTTAACCCGATTTTTTGTATCCTAATAATAGAAATTGTTATAATTTTGCAGCGTTGTTTGCCTGTCTTGATGTTTAACGAACTTCGCACCAAGGTCTGCAATAACATGAAGAAGATAAAAACTGAAGTCCCTTTATTTTATGAAAGAAATATCTCCTGAGGAGTTGTATGAATTATATGAGGACACTTTACGTCAATGTGGCAGCCCTATATTCAATTATCCTGTTGATCTTATCGAGATGATGGTTTTTGAGGATTTTAATATCGGTGCTACCAGTTTTTTACATGACAGTTCTCTGAACAGGCTCCTTGACAACCATCTTATAAACGAAAAGCAATATGATTTAAGTAGAAAAATTCGAGCATTATTTTTTGAAATAGAGGACTGCGGAGAATTGACAACAGAGTGTTTGATGGGACGAACAAAAAAATGGCAAGATTTGATTTCCCTTGTTGACGAAGCTATTCAATTACTGTAATTTTATAAAAGAAACCCCAATGAACATTTTGATATTATCCGGCAGCCCGCGCAAAAACGGCAACACAGACCTCTTAGTAGAAGCCTTTTCCAAAGGCGCTTCAGAAAAGCACCACGTTGAGGTCGTCTCGGTACACGATTACACGGTGCATCCGTGCATGGGATGCAACGCGTGCTTCACGAGCGAGGGTAACGCTTGCGTGCAAAAGGACGACATGCCCGTTATATACAGCAAGTTAGCGAACGCCGACATGCTCGTCATCGCCTCGCCGGTCTATTTCTACGGCTTGAGTGCGCAGCTGAAGGCCGTCATCGACCGCTGTCACAACCCCATCCACGACACCTTCCACATCCGGAAGGCCGCCCTCCTTTTGGTCGGCGCCGCCTCCCTGCCCGAACTGTTCGACAGCATCCTCACCCAATACCAGCTCTGTCTCAACTTCTTCCACATCGAGGACGCAGGCCACGTGCTCGTGCGCGGTGCGAAGGAGAAGGGCGGCGTTCAGGGCACGAAAGCGTTGGAGGAGGCGGAGGAGTTGGGAAGATCAATAGCACAATAATCTTCACCCCTTCTCGTTTACCTTTCGTCTGAAACTCTATTTTTCAATGAACAATACTCTACGTGTTATACTGAAAGTCCTGATGGTCGTCACGTGGGTTTTGATGATGGCGTGGTATATATCCCTTCTTCTTACCCTCGTGCAGGCGTATCGAATGTATGGGAATGTGCCGATGGGTCAAATCTCATACCCTTCTCCGATGTTCGATATCTGCTGGGTGATGGGATTTTTCCATTTTCCTGTGCTGATTCTCTTGGGATTTCCTTTGAATCTTTGGAATATGGTCCATGAATTTAAGATCAAGAAGTTCAGCACCCTCTTGATTTCGGCATGTTACATTCTCCTTGCCGTGATATTCATTATCATTTGGGTTTACTTCTGTTCGTTTATTGATTGATCTCATCTTGTTTTTCACCCCAACAATGAAACGGAAACTGTTTTGTGAAATATCACCTTTTACCTATCGTCTTTCGACGGAGAAGGAGATTCTGAAGCGGCATCTGAAGGATTTGTCCCAGAAGACCCTCTTTGCCAAAGAGCGGTCAACAACGGCATTGCCTGAACTTGTTTACCAGCACAACTCCCTCATCCGTCGCCGATTGGGCAATGTCAATATGCAGTTGCAGGAGAACAAGGCCACCAATTTGGCTTTGGCCGTGAAACACATTGACGGGCTGCTGATTCGTCCCGGCGAGACCTTCTCCGTTTGGAAGTGCATCGGCCGTACCACTAAGCGGAAAGGCTACAAAGAGGGGCTTACCATCGCAAAGGGGCAGCCGGCGCAAGGGATTGGCGGCGGGATGTGCCAACTGTCGAACCTGATCCACTGGATGGTGCTGCATAGCGAGCTGACCATCACGGAGCACCATCACCACGACGGTTTGGACCTTTTCCCCGATTTCGGCCGGCAGATTCCGTTCGGCACAGGCACCAGCATCTCGTACAACTACCTTGATTACCGGGTGAGGAATGATTCGGACAACACCTACCAGCTCCGGCTTTGGGTGGATGACGAATATCTGTGCGGCGAACTCCGTGCGGCAAAACCCCAATCCCACACCTTCCATATCCATATCGAGAATGAACGCTTTACCCGTGAAGACGGGGTCGTCTATCGCAACGGCGAGGTCTATCGGGACATCCTCGATTCCGCCACGGGCCGCTGCCTCGACAGCCAACTCATCCGCACCAACCACGCCAAAGTAATGTACGACTGTCCGGCCCAACTCATCGAATAACTTGTCAACCTATTTCTTCTACAAAAAACCAATAGCTAATAGCCAAAAGCATAATATAAACGTACATAAACCAATAGTTTAAAAGATTATGACAGATTACAACAACCTTACCGGTCTCCGCCACAGCGAACAGCTGGTGGTGGAGCACAAAGACACCGCCGCGGTCTATGGTTCCGGCGCGTTGGAGGTGTTCGCCACCCCCGCGATGATCGCCCTGATGGAGAAAACCTGCCTGATGGCCGTGTGCGACAAAATCGGCGAGGGCAACACCACCGTCGGCATCGCCGTCAACATCAAGCACTTGAAAGCCAGTCCCGTGGGCGCGACCATCCGCTGCGAGGCCGAACTGGTGGAGGTGGACCGCCGCCGCCTGGTCTTCTCTGTGAAGTGCTTTGAGGGCGACACACTGATCGGTGAGGGTATCCACGAGCGGTTCGTGGTGGAGAGTGCGAAGTTTATGGCAAAATTGTAATTTTGCCGATGATTTTCAAAGAGAACCTGCCTATATCAATAATACGAATCGTTAGTATGAAAACATTATTTTTCAGAGGGATACGGATAACAACTGTGGCCGTGACGATACTGCTACTGGGATGCATGAGCGGCTTTGCGCAAGTCCACGAGAAATCATTCCTGCAGCGCTATGATCTCTCCACCACGGTCATCAACCCCGACACGGCACCTACCGACGATGTCTACTCCTGGTGGACGGAGGCCGCGAAAAAAGAATGGAGCAGCTACGGCAATGAACCTATGGATGACGGTTGGTTGCATCGTCCGGAGCCGTTGGGCTTCAGGGGTGACAACTTCCAACGTTTTTATATCCATTTCGACACGGTGTATAAAGTCTCGCCAACGGTCTATCAGATAAAAGCGCGCTCTCGCTGCAAGGATGAAATCTGCCATATCCACGGCCGCATCCTCATTGACTCGGTGGTGACTTTTGACGAATGTGATGCCGGTGATGATTTTATCAAAAACCTGACAGAATGCGGAACTGTCTATGCCCATTATGAGATGGAGGCCTCCTTAGGACCCACACCTGTTGCCCGGCTCTTCGGCCACTCCACTTACTTCTATCTGGTGCACAATGACAGTGTTTATTATGATGCCATGATGATTGTTGCAGACGGATATCACAACAATCAATACACAGGCAAATGGGTTGATCTTGTCACGGGTGACACGCTCACCTGCAACTGGGGCGACTTCCGGATTCCCGAATCCAATAAGTTGGATGGCGGATGCGCATTGTTTATCCCTGGCGAGGATTACTATAATTTCGGCTGGAAACCTTACATTGATATGGACAGACATGGTTATGTGGGGGATCCTCTATGTAAATATTACGGCTTCTTGTACTCCATTGATAAGGATTGGTGGAAATATGAGGCGGAGCCCAATGGCAAAGCGCCGAAGGTTGAAGGGTACTACGGCTATGCGCATGCCTTCAACTACAACCTCAAAGGCGCCCATCTCGACGTGCACGAGACCGGCACAATGGACTTTTACCCCGACGGCACTGCCCTCGACTCGGCCCGGCAGGTCTATACCGCTACCCTTCAGGATGGCAGTACGGTTACGTGGGTGTTTAACTACGTCAGCCCCAGCAAGTGGCGTTTGGAAGGGGAGGACTTCTACTTCGCCGGCATCAAGGAGAGCTTCCGGATGGAGGTGATAGAGGGTGGCGACAAAGAACCCGAATTGGCGCAGGAGATCATCAAGGTCATCAGCGGTAGCTGCGACTATGAGTACAAGTTCCACCTCGACACGCTGACAGAACAGAAGTTGCAGTGGAGCTTCACCTACCGCGACGGCCACAGCGACACGTGGGAGTTCTATCGGGGATTTTAGTATTTTTGCAAGCATAAATGTCTTCCGATAAAATATGACACAATCAGAGGCTTCCGCCATAGCGCGCTGCGGTTGGCATATTTTTCAAATAAGATTATGCAGAAGATCAATTTAAACAATGAAGAAGAGAATTTATAAGGCTAATATCCTCTATACAAAGGAGAAAAACCGTTTCGAGGTGCTGGAAAACGGTTATGTTGCTGTGGATTCCGATGGGCGTGTGACGACGGTGACAACGGATTTGGCATCGCTGGACAGCGTGGATTCGGAGGTTGTTGATTTCAGCGACCGTCTGCTGATTCCTGCCATGAACGATTTGCATGTGCACGCCCCGCAGTATCGCAATCAGGGTATCGCCATGGATTTGGAACTGCTGCCATGGCTTCAGAACTACACATTCCCAGAGGAAATGAAGTATGCCGATATGGGTTATGCTGAGCGGATGTATCGTCGCTTTATCCGCGATTTGTGGCGCTTTGGAACCATGAGGGCTTGTGTGTTTGCCACAATTCATACGGAAAGCACCCGTCTTCTAATGAATTTGTTCTGTGAGGCTGGCATGGGAGCGTTGGTGGGCAAGGTGGCCATGAACCGCAATTGTCCCGAGGAACTGTCAGAATCCCTGGTGGAAATGGCGCGTGGATATGAGGATCTGATAACGGAGTTTGACAAATCAGAAGCGCTGGTGCGGCCGATTATTACGCCCCGCTTTGTCCCATCATGCACATCGGAGATGCTCCGTGCCTGCGGAGAACTGGCGGCCAGGTACCAATTGCCCGTGCAGTCGCACCTCTCTGAAAATAAAGAAGAAATAGCCCTGGTGCAAACCCTCGAAAACACTTGGTATGGAGACGCTTACAATCGCTACGGCCTCTTCGGACAGACACCTACCGTGATGGCCCACTGCGTATGGAGCCACGGCGAAGAACTTGAACTGATGAAACGTAATGGCGTGATGGTGGCCCATTGTCCCACGTCGAACCTCAACGTGTCATCGGGCATGGCGCCTGTCCGGCATTTCATTGACAATGGACTGCGTGTGGGGCTTGGCAGCGACATCAGCGGTGGACACGATCTGAATATTTTCCGGGTTATGGTCTATGCAATCCAGGTGAGTAAGATGTACTACCAGCAGAATCATGAGCAAAAATTTCTTACTCTCTCCGAAGCTTTCTGGATGGCCACAAAGTCGGCAGGGAGCTTCTTTGGCCGCGTGGGGAGTTTCGAGCCGGGCTATGAGTTTGATGCGCTCGTCATCAACGACAGCGACCTGAATCATGACGATTATTCCCTGCTGGAGCGCTTGGAGCGTTACATCTATCTGGGTGACGACCGCCAGATTGAGCATCGTTTCTGCCGTGGGAAAGAAATAAAAGCTCCCAGCCTTGATGCATAGGCAGGTAGTGGAGGCCTTCTACCCATTAGGGTGTTAAAGTTATTATAAAAAAGTAGCGACGTCACATTGTGGCGTCGCTACCTTTTTTACAATGTATTCCTCCGATTATTCGGGTTTGTAGAACGGCATCTTCACGGTGACGGCCTTGAGCAGGCGGTTGCGCACCTTGATGAAGATTTCCGTGCCGGCTTTGGCGAATTCTTTCTTGATCAACGCGGTGCCGATGCCCTTGTTGACGGACGGTCCGAACGTGCCGGAACGCACCTCGCCAATGAGGTTGCCTTCAGCGTCGCAAACCTCATAGCCGTTTCTCGGAATGCCGCGGTCGATGAGTTCGAAACCGGCAATGCGGCGGGTCACGCCGTTGGCCTTGAGGTCTTCCATGAATTTGCGGTCGATGAAGTCCTTGCCTTCCACGAATTTGGTGATCCAGCCTAAACCGGCCTCAATGGGAGAGATAGTATCGTCAATCTCGTGGCCGTAGAGGCAGAAGCCCATTTCCAAACGGAGGGTGTCGCGTGCGCCCAAGCCGATGGGTTTGATGTCGAACTCGGCACCAGCCTCAAAGACGGCGTCCCAGATCTGCATGGCATATTCGTTGGGGAAATAGATCTCGCAACCGCCGGAGCCTGTGTAACCCGTGGTGGAGAAGAGGATGTTGTCGAAACCGGCGAATTTGATGATCTTGTTGGTGTAGTACTCCATGTCGATGACGGAAGCGTCGGTCAGCTTTTGCATGGCCTTGAGAGCCAGAGGACCCTGGACAGCCAGCTGGGAGATGTTGTCGGAGATGTTCTCGATTTCAGCGCCGAAGTTCTTGTTCTGCTCCACAACCCAGGCCCAGTCCTTGTCGATGTTGGCGGCGTTGACCACCAAAAGATAATCTTCATCGTGCAGGTTATAGACTAGCAGGTCGTCCACAATACCGCCCTTGCCGTTGGGGAAGCAGCTGTATTGCACCTTGCCTGGGTAGAGGGCGGCCACGTCATTGGTGGTGATGTGCTGCAGCAGGGCCAGCGCCTTCGGGCCCTTCACGGTGAACTCGCCCATGTGGGACACGTCAAACACGCCCACCTTGTTGCGCACCTGCAGGTGCTCGTTGGTGATGCTGTCGTATTGGATCGGCATGTAAAAGCCGGCAAACTCTTCCATTTTGGCTCCTAAAGCCTCATGTTTCGCTCTGTAAACGGTTTCTTTCATAATGATTTTTTTATTTGTGTTGTTAAAATTGACATTCGGTTTTTACGGCTGCAAAGATAGTATAAAAAATTGGGAAAAGAATCCACTTTCCGAAAAATGGCAAACGGAAATCAAGGCTCCGTTAGTTCATTACACATCGCACGGGGTAGGCTGCGGAGGCGTTTTCCGGCTGATCGGGAAGTAGTGAGTCGCTGTCGGTGCGCAATACACGGATCGGGCCCACTTTGCCATTTGGCATGTGGCACCAAAAGCCTGTCTCCCGGCCGAATCCCATATAAGTTCCATTGTAGTTGCCGGTTGGCAGGGCCGAGAATCCTGATGCGTTGTTTGCCTTAGGATTGTTGCCAATGGCACAATCCTTGTCGGAGGTCCGCCATACGCGTGTGGCGGCTATTGACTTGCCAATGCGTCCGTTCTGTCCGCCGCAAACATATTCGTCATAGCTGGCTAAATAGAGGGCCAACAGGTCCCATTCGGCGCTGTTGGGCAGATGCCATCCCTCCGGACAGATGCCGCGCCCGAGGGTGTCTTTTTGCTGTATAATCCAGGTCTGTCCCGAGGCGGCTTTCCAGTTGTAGAGATAGCCGTAGGCGCGCACGGTGGCCGTGTCGCCGCCGGGACAGTACCGGTAGGCGATGTTGCTGTCGGCATGACGCCCTTGCAAAATCCGATGGCCCCATGGGTCGGTGGTTGAACGGAGATTCTCCGCCATCCAGCACTGGCTGCCAATGGTCACCGTGTGATAGACGTTGTGGTCCGCATCGGTGACTTTCAGTTTGCCGCAAGGCTTCGGCTCGGAAGTCTGTGCGTCAAGGGTGTCTTCTGTTTCTTCTTCCTTCGGAAACAAACCCTCTTTTAAAAGATCTTCGGCTGAAATGGTATAGGATTTTGTTTCAACCTCATCTTTAGATATGCTTTGTGAAGTGTTTGTTTCCGTGTTGGTTATCGGTTCTGCACTCCTGTTGACAGAAGCAAGGTCCGCAGTTGCTGGAGCGGCAGCTGGTGCTTGTTTTTCCTGTGTGTCGGGAAGGTCTTCATCGTCAAGGTTTTCTACTGCCCGATTGTCTGCGAACAATATGTTCGGTAGGGGTGAACTTGTGTATTGTCCGCTATATTCGGGTGTGGCGGTGATGGGAACCAGACTGCGTGTCAGGGAGCTTTCTGTATGCTTCTCTTTTTTCGGCGCGTTTTTCCTCCCTTTTTTATCCACCAAGCAAAATCCAACTCCCACCTTGGCACCGATATAGAGGTTCTCGCGGAAGGACCCTTCCTGTAGTGAGTAGTGGAGTACCGCCTCTGCGGAGAGCACAAATCCCGTGATGTGGAACATGAAGCCGCTGGCCACTACCGGGCCGAATGTACGCTCCTCTTGCTTGTTGCGCCATACATGGTCCTGACATAAGTAGTTGGTTGTGCGGTAGTTCATGCCGACTCCAAAATGGAATGACATAGGTCTCCAATAACGTCCGGTAAGGCCCAGCATCCCTTCGAAATAGGAGTTCCGGACATCCAGATGGTTTGTCAGTTGCTCGGCATTTCCGGCGCGGAAAGAGCCTGGGAACCAGAAGTTGCTCATCAGGCTCAAGTACCATCCCGACTTCCGCATCGTGCCGATTTTCAGACCGTAAGAGAAATTGCGGATGTCGAAAAAGCCGATCTCCTTCGAGAGAGGCAGCGTCTGCACATTCAGGGTGAGGAATGTGGAATGACGTATCGGCTTGCTTTTCTTTTCCACCGGTTTGATGGCGGAAGGGTAGGAGGTTTCCGTCAAGGTCGGGGTGAGGGGTGCCGGCTGGAAGGAAAGTTGTGCCTTTGCCGTATTGGTGAAGACGACACCTTGGCAAAGCAGCAGTATGGATAGTAAGACGTTTTTGATTTTCATATTGTTAGGATTGAATGGTTTATTGGCCTTCGGGAACTAAAATGGACAGGCGTCGGATGGCTTTGTCGTAGCCTTTGTCGGCTGCTTTCCGACACCAGGCGATAGCGGTTTCCTTGTTCGGATCCACGCCATAGCCCTTTTCGTAACAGAGTGCCAGGGCGTATTCGGCTTCAGCCATGCCTTTGTCGGCGGCGATCTGATAGTGTTTGAAAGCCTCCGAGTAGTTCTGGTCAGTGCCTTCGCCGTAGAAGTAGCAACGGCCCAGATAGTACTGGGACTCCAGATGGTTCTGTTCGCTGGCGGCCTTGAACCATCGGAAAGCTTCGGTGCGGTAGGGCACTTGCAAGCCGTCGATGCCATCGTAGTAGCAACGTCCGAGTTCGTATTGGGCGTTCACCACACCCGATTCCGCTGCGGAGCGCATCCATTCCAAGCCCTCTGACGGTTTCGAGAGACTTCCGGTGGCGTTCAGGTAGATGAACCCGAGGTTGTATTGTGCGTTCCCGTTTCCCCCTTTGGCGGCCAGATCATACCAATGCACGGCCTCTTCCAAGTTGTTCTCGTCCAGGAAGTAGTAGGTGCCTAATTTGTTCTCGGCCTCCGTGTGCCCCTGGTTGGCGGCCTTGGTGTACCATTTGTACGCGTCGGCCCGGTTGGTGTCGCAGAACTGCGATCCGAACTCGTATGCCATGCCAAGCTCATACTGGGCCTCCCGGTCGCCCTGCTCGGCCAGCTGCACGCGAGAGTCGAAGGCCTTCTTGGCTTCGGCTCTGGCCTGCTCGGGCGTGAGCACTTCGTATTGGTTCTGTCCGTTGATATAAACGGTTTTGAGCAGGTTGTTGAAGATAGTGGGCACCTGGATGGCGGAGGTGCTTTGGATGACTTGGTTTTTCACCTCGGAGAAGAGTTCGTCCACAGAGCTTTTGTCTTTTTTCAGGGCGGTCACCAGAGCGTTGGCATACGGTCCATAGGGCAGGTCATCGTCAATCATATCCTGTGCCACGGAGCCTGCCTGCGTGGAGTAGGCCAGAAGCATGCCGAGGGGTGGTGCCAGCGGGATGAGGCCGTCGGTGAGCCCGCGAGTCCAGTTCAGTTTCTCGTTGCGGCACGCATCCAGCACCACGATGGTGTTGGCACAGTTGGCGTCCGATAGCTTGGAAACCAGCCATCGTCCGTCAATACAGGTGCTTAGGTCGCCTTTGCTGTTCAGCTTCGCATCCACCGGCAGCAGGTAGTTGTTGCCATCATCTCCCTGCAGACCATGTCCGGAATAGTAGAAAAGGGCCATTTTATACCCATTGCCTACGGCTTTCTTCCGGAACAGCTCCACGGCGTTGGCCATATCTTCACCGGTACCATCGTACAGGCTATATACATCGAATCCCAATTGCTGCAGTTCGGCGCTTACGGCGTGTGCATCATTGATGGCGTTTCTCAATTGCGTGTTATTCTGATAGTTGGAGTTTCCTATGACCAAGGCAATTCGTTTCTCTGTGAAATTCTCCTTGTTTTTCCCTATCAGACTCTGCCAGATCTCCCCGTCGCGGCTCGACATCTTGTTCAGTCGGAGCACATAGTCCTTGAGTGTGCGGGTGCTTTTGGCGTTCATGGCATCGCTGGAGATGTAGTACGTCCGCTGGGTGGACTGGTTCTGCGCCCATAGGAACTGGTATCCCCCAGGCCAGCGGATGTTGTCCGCATCGTTGAATACGGAACCTTTTCGACACCATTGATTGCCGATTTTGATGGAGTCGCAGCTCATTTTCAATATTTTGTAGTCGGTGGCTCCTGCATTAAGCAGCAGGAGTAGCATCCAGACCAGAAGTGTTGTTGTTCTTTTCATTGTTGTTTGCTATGTTTATAATAAAATTGGCTATGATAACACCTAAGATAGGGATGGTGATGTTGTATCGTACGGCAAAGGCGAGATAGGCGATAAAGGTCACTAAATAAAGCAGTCCGCAGGAGCCTATCCAGCGCATGATGCCGAGCAGGAACGGGCGCATGCGTGTGCGTGAAGCCCATTTGCGGCGTGCTATGCGGTTGATGACAAACAGGAAATAGAAGATGGCCGCATAAAACAAGAACATTAAGAACACGAACGACCAGCGTAAGAGGTGGTGGCCGTCACGCAAATGCAGGAAGGCCAGCCATGTGAGGTAGGCTCCCGGTACTGAGCCGGCGTAGGTGTCGTGCATGTCATTCTCAAAATCGGCGACTATCAGGTACTTGTCTTTGTAGTCTTCGGCCAGATTCCGTCCTTCCAAGGAGAGGATATCGGCCCCCAGATCTTCGTAATAGTTGTAAATGAATCCGGGACCATCTTCCATGACTGGTGCATTCATCTTGTCGTAAATGTTGCCTTTGACGGCCAGCATGGGAGAGTTGGTGCACAGATATCGGCCGCTGGTGTACACAGGCCAGTGACGGAAACGTTTTATGGAAGTGGGCTGTTGCCGGCTCTCATCGTACATTTTCAGCGCCAACGAGGGTTTCCCGTCTTGCAGAAACGTGTACCTGGAAAAGTTGCTCTCGAATCCGAACTGTGCGTAGTCCGACATGCCGGTCTTTTCCCGCAGACTGTCAAATGCAATTTCATAGTCGTTCCAGGCATCGTTGTTGTGATGCGCAATGCAGATGTTGCGCATACGGCATATCTGGCGGAAAAGCAGTGTGTCAACAGGGGTGGAGAGCCCTTTTTCGAAGCGGATATCCATGAGGATATACTTGTAGCGAACCTTGTCCCGTTCCAGCAATTGCAGGAAACCCAGCAACTTGTTCCGGTCGGTGATGTCCGTGTTCCCAGCGGTGCTGTCACGGGGGTCAATGTTCACCAGCTGACGGTCGTGGCTGATGTTGATAAAACGGGCATCCTCATTGTCGGTTGTCCCGGTTGTCTTGAAAGGCCACTCCAACAAGTAGTACACGAGCGACTTTTCCATTAGGTTATATGGTTGGTTTTCAACAATATAACAACAGATACTCAGGACAAGTGCGCCTATGAGGGCAAAAACTATGCTCCAACTTTTAAGAAAGCTGATGCGACGGAGTAACCAACGGCACCCGCAAAGAACATTCTGCATCCAAAGGGAGACCCGATGGACAACTTTTTTTATACAAGAATGTTGCCGGGGGCGCTTTCGCATCTGGTATGGGTTGTTTTTCTATTTCCGATAGCGCTCGCCCAGCACCTTGAGCATGTCCACGGTCATCGAGGCGAGGTCGTATGTGGGCTTGAATCCCCACTCCTCACGGGCGCAGTGGTCATCCATCTGGTTGGGCCATGAGTCAGCGATGTTCTGTCGAAGCTCATCGTACTGGTATTCCATCTGGAAATCAGGGATGTGTTTCTTGATTTCGGCGTAAATCATTTCAGGTTCAAAGCTCATAGCCGTGATGTTGAATGAGTTACGGTGTACAAGTTTGGTGGGGTCGGCTTCCATGAGGTCGATGGCGGCCTTCAGGGCGTCGGGCATGTACATCATGTCCATGTAGGTGCCTTTGGCGATGGGGCAGACGAATTTCTCGCCCTTGACGGCTGCGTAGTAGATCTCAACGGCATAGTCGGTGGTGCCGCCGCCGGGCAGGGTGACGTTGGAGATCAGGCCCGGGAAGCGTACGGAACGGGTGTCCACGCCGAAACGTTTGAAATAGTAGTCGCTCAGCAGCTCGCCCGTGACCTTGGTGACACCGTAGATGGTCTTGGGCCGCTGGATGGTGTCTTGCGGAGTCATGTCGTGCGGGGTGTCGGGACCGAAGGCTCCGATGGAGCTCGGCGTGAACAGGGAGCATCCCATCTCGCGGGAGACTTCCAGACAGTTGAGCAGGGCGCCCACGCCCACGTTCCAGCCCAGCATAGGGTTGGCTTCCGCCTTCGCGGAGAGGATGGCGGCCAGGTTATAAATGGCATCGATGTTGTACTTCTTGACAGCATCGGCGATGTCCTGGGCGTTGGTGGCGTCAATCTTGCAGGAAGGGCCGGCATCAGCCAGGTCGCCTTTCAACGGGTAAATCATGTCCGCGGCAACAACGTTGTCGGTACCATACTGTTTGCGTAATGCGGGTGTCAGCTCGGAACCAATCTGTCCGCAGGCACCAATGACTAATATCTTTTTCATCTGTGTTGGTTTTAGTTCTTTTCCAAAAAAGCGTGCAAAAGTAAAAAATATTTATTGTTTTTTGTACTTTTGCGGCCTTAAAAATTTCAGGTATGACATACGAAGAGATTATTGACGTGGTTTTCAACGGGATGACGTTGGAGATGACCCCCAAGGAGCAAGAAAAGATAGAGTCTGCTTATATTTTTTTGAAAGATTTCGCCCGCGACAAGGTTATATATGGCATCAACACCGGTTTCGGTCCGATGGCCCAGTATCGTATTGATGACAAGGATCTTCTGGCCTTGCAATATAATATCATCCGTTCGCACGCCACCGGTGCGGGCAAGCCTCTGGAACCGATCTATGTGCGTGCCGCCATGCTGGCCCGCTATCTTACCTTCGTATCCGGCAACTCCGGCGTGCATTTGAACACCGTCAAGGCTTTCCAGACCTTCATCAATAGGGGAATATACCCCTTCGTGCCCGAGCACGGAAGCGTGGGGGCCAGCGGCGACTTGGTGCAGCTCGCCCATGTGGCACTGACGCTGATAGGGGAGGGGTATGTCTTTTACAACGGGGAAAAACGCCCCACCGCTGAAGTGTTGCAAGAACTTGGTGTGGAACCCTTGAAGATGTACATCCGCGACGGCCTCTCCATCGTGAACGGCACCGCCGTGATGAGCGGCATAGGGATGGTCAACCTATACTATGCCCATAAGCTCTTCGATTGGTCGCTGCTTTTCTCCACCATGATGAATGAGATTGCCTCCTCGTATGACGATTGTTTCTCACAGGAACTCAATGGGATGAAACACCATGAGGGTCAGCATTATGTGGCTGCCGAGATGCGTCGCATTGCTGTCGGTTCCCGTTGCTTCAAGGATCGTCAGGCGGAACTCTACCAGCAACAGCACCAGGAGTCCTATTTCGGCAACGAGGTCAAGGTGCAGCCCTACTACTCGCTGCGCTGCGTGCCGCAGATCCTTGGTCCGGTGTACGATGAGCTGATGAACGCACGCAAGGTTCTGGTGAACGAGTACAACTCTGTGGATGACAATCCCGTGCTGGATGTCACGACCCGCAATGTGTATCACGGGGGTAACTTCCACGGCGATTATGTCTCCTTTGAGATGGACAAGCTGAAGATTGCGGTGACGATGATGACCATGCTTTCTGAGCGACAGCTCAACTATCTTTTCCACGATCGTATTAACGGAATACTGCCGCCGTTTGTAAATCTCGGCCACCTCGGTTTGAACTACGGTCTGCAGGCCGCGCAGTTTACGGCTACCTCCACTACTGCCGAGTCGCAGACGCTGTCCAACCCCGTATGCGTACACAGCATTCCCAATAACAACGACAATCAGGACATAGTGTCCATGGGCACCAATTCGGCCTTGTTGGCCCGCCGCGTTATAGACAACGGATACCAGGTGGCTGCCATCCAAAGCATGGCCTTGGTGCAGGCGGTGGATTGCCTCAAGATTCAGGACAAGCTGTCGCCCGTTACGCGCAAGTTTTACGACGAGGTGCGTGCCATCGTCCCCGTTTTCATTGAAGACACGCCCAAGTATGAGGACATAGCCCACTTGCAGGAGTATTTGAGAAAATAGGCTGAATCCTTCAATCCTTAACCTTCAACGTTTTTAGGATTGTTTCTATCATGGCACTTCCAACCCCGATGTTGTACCCTTCGGAGAAATAGATGATGTTGCCTTTCTTGTCGATGACGAAGCACATCGGGTTCCGCCCGGCCAGTTTTCCATCCATCGCTTTCGCGAATATCTCAACGAGTTCATCGTATCCTTCAGAGCTTACGTGCAGGTTTTTCGGTTCTCCCTGTTCACTCTTCCATTGTCCTTCTTTCATCACAAAAAACATTGGGCCGTACCAGGTCTCGTAATCCACCTGCTTGGCGGAGATTTCCTTCATCAGGTGGTTGACGGGTTCCGTGCCGGGCGTGCCCAAACAGAGAATGATGTGCTCTTTCTGACTGTTCAGCAGTCTTGCCAAGAGCGAGAATCCGTCCACCTTCACTTTTCTCAAATTGATTTTGCCATAGATGCCTGTTGACAAAGATGAATCTTGGATTTTGCGGAAGAAATCAATCTGTCGTTCGGTGGTGTCTTTTGTCACGTTAAAGAACTGCATTTGTGAGAAGACGCTGCCGTCAGGATTACGCTTGCCGAGGGAAAGGCAGTAGTAGCCCGCCGGCACGGAGAGCACGATGGGGTTGGTCTCCACGCGCGGGTCGTTCTCGAAGTCGTAGCTCACAAACTCCCCGTTTTCAAAACGTTGCAATGTGTATTGTGTGTAATATCCCATCTTATTGGGATTGTTCAGGATCAGCGTTTTGTACTCCTCAGCAGGTTTTTCCTCGAAGGTAACCAGATTCCACTTGCCTTTTTCCCACGCGAAGATGTCGCCGTTGGAGTTGTCCATATAGGCGGGTACGTTAAAGCTACGACATAAAGCCACAAAGAATATGTCGCGGGAGTGGGCGTCAGCGCGCCGGCCCCGCAATACACCGTTGGGACTGATGGGACAGTTGTAGTAGTTGCAGTCGGCATCCAGGGTGATGTTGTCTATTGTGTATTGCCGCAACTGGACTATGGTAGGATTTGCTTCCAATTGGAGGTAGGTGTCTTTGAACAGAAGGCCGACAGACGGGCGCAACAGCTCGTTAGAGATGCGGGGTGCAAGAATCCCCTTTATAAAAACATCTTTGGGTATATGTTTTTGATTATGTGCCAAATCAGACACCCAAACGCCTGTCGGCGTGGATGCTTCAATACGCGTCAGGTTGTCCTCTAAAACCTGTTCGCGTGTGTCGCGTAGGTCCTTGTCGGAAAGGGATTCGATGTATTCACGAAGGAGAATATGTCTGTTCGCAGTGCTGTGTCTGCGGAGGAAGTCCATGATTTCCGCATGGTTGCCTTCGCTCCGGCGCACGATGTCGTATAGTTCGTCATCCGTAAAGTAATCGCTTTTCAGCTTCGCCTTAACTTGTGCCTTGTTGGGGAAGGTGGCGCGGTAGGCCTCGCGTCGGGAGTCCTCGTATTGCTTACGCTGGTCGCAACGCGCCTGACGGGCGGCATCCGGCGCGGGGATGTCGGGATTGCCTGCGGGCGGCACGATGATGAAATCATGCCAGTATTCCCGATGCTCTGGCTGACCGGCGATTTTGGCCTCTGGCTTCAGCGCTATGGTGTGCCTGTTTTCAATGCGTCCATCAATTTTGTCATAAGCATACATGTCATCTTTGGTAACCCATATCAGCAGGTCGCCCTTTCCGGTAACGAGCGAGGCCTGACCGTTCCCGTCGGTTAACTTGGTGGCCAACGTGTAGTATTCGGCGTAGTTGTAGAGTTTGAAACGCACCAAAGCGTCCTTGACGGGCTTGTTCTGGTCATCGACTACGGTGACGGTCATACGCACCGTGTCGGCGTAATTGGACAAAACATTGATGCAGGAGTAGTACTTGGTCTTCTTATTCACCTCTTCGGGACCCTCATAGCGGCCAAACACGTTGGTGTGCACCATCATCGTGCGTGTGGAGGGATAGGCGAACCAGCCCATATTAAGGTCGGGATCGGGCTCGCAGGCACCGAGGAACCACCATTTGCCGTCCACCCAGGCCTCCACCCATGCGTGGTTGTCGTCGCAGTGTGCCCAGCGCGGGGTGTAGCACTGCCGGGCGGGGATGCCCACAGCGCGGAGAGCCGTCACCGTGAGGGTACTCTCCTCACCGCAACGTCCGTGCGAGGTCTTCAGCGTGGCCAACGGCGCGGAAGTGCGAACGTCAGCAGGCTGATAGTCAACATATTCGTGACACCAGTGGTTCACCTCCAAAGCCGCCTCATACATGCTCATGTTTTTTATCCTGTTTCGTAACTGATGGAAAATATAAGCCCGTGCGGTGTCCAGATTCTCGTTGTTCACGCGATAGACCAAAACAAAATGGCGGAAAATGTCGTCGGGTACGGATTTGCCCCATGCGAATGTTTTCCGTGCTTCCATTGCGATCTCCACCTGCTGTTCGAAGAAGTTGATGCTGTAGTCCACCAGGTCGCTCTGCGGCATATAGGCGTACAGGAATTTAAGGGCGTCAGCGGTCTCTTCATCCGTTACCTCGCTGATATATTGTTGAATATACCGTTTATAGCCGCCAGGCACCTCTTGCATACGCAGATCATAGTCGTGATACACCTGTTGCCGGTAGTTCTCATTGGGCAGAATGTGGCGGGCCATCGGATCCGGTTGGGCAAACAGCGCATGTCCGGCTGACAGCAGGAGAAAACAGAGCTGGGTGGCGAATGTTATGTGCGCCCGATGGTTTATGCCTTTGAGCGGCTGTATGCAAGCCCCCATCGTTTCATTGCAGCCTGTGAAAACCAAGGTGAAGTGTTTCATGTTGAAAAATTGGATTTATGATGCATTTATAACAGGGTCCTTATCTGTATCTCGGTTGCTGTAGAGCGCAATTATAATCACCGCGCTGAATATCAGTATGATTCCGAATGCGAGACGTATAGTGAAAACCTCACCGAACAGGAATATCCCGATCAGCACGGCCGTGAGGGGCTCGAGGGCTCCCATGATGGCGGTAGGGGTGGACCCGATGTATTTGGCAGCATATACCATCATTACCAGTGCGAGTATGGCAGGCACCACGGCCAGCCATCCCACATAGAACCAGCTCGTGGCGGTGGCCGGCACTTGAATGCCTTGACCGGTGCACAATGACATCATCATGTTGCCTAAGGCGCAGTAAATGAGTACGTAGAAATTGATCTTGAATGACGACATGGCCAGCTGCGCTCGGTTCATGATGATGATGTACAGCGCGTATGTGAGTGCGGAAACCAGCACCAATATCACCCCTGTTGCTGACAGACTGCCCCCGTCGGGACTCCAGTACAACAGCATGACTCCTACAAAGGACAACACTATCGCGGACACGGTGGACCATTGGAGTCTCTCTTTGAAAAAGAGGACCATGATGGCTGCGGTTAGGACCGGATATACAAAGAGTAAGGTGGAGGCAACCCCGACGGCCATCAGCTGGAAACTGACGTAGAGAGTAAGCGATGATGCCAGAAACAGCAGTCCCAATGCACTCAAGGTGGCGAACTCTTTTTTGCTTACCCGTAGTTTCTCTTTCCGGAACAGCATGACGACAGCTATGATCAGCCATGCGAGTCCGAACCGCCAAAAGAGTACGGTACTTGGAGCCATGCCCTCTTCATACAGTCTTGCACCCAGCGGATTGGTGCCATAACATACGGCGGCTCCAATGCCACATAAGGTGCCGAGCAGTTTTTTGTTGTTCCCTTCAATCAGTCTGTTCATAAGTTGTATTGAGTTTTGTTGGGATTGGATTCCTGCAATCGATACGGGCGGCCATCAAATAAGTATGTGTGATTAATACTTCTCCACAAAATCCCGTACGATCTTGAAAATCGGCTCGTAGGAGTCGAAACGGGCGTTCTCGTAGGTGTCGTAGGGAGTGTGGTAGTATTTGAATGCGTCGCCCTCCTCGTTTTCGAAGAAGATGCAGGGTACATGTCGCAGGGCGAAAGGGTAGTGGTCGCTGTTGCCTGCCAGCTCCCCGCGGTTCAATGCCTTAAAGTAGTGCTTCTCGCTGTTGAGACGCTCAAACAGTGCGTAGCCGCGCATTCCTTCGTCGCTGACTTCGCAGTACTGTACCGGATTGTTGTCGCCGATCATATCAATGTTGAACAGGTATTTTATCTGTGCCAATGGCACGACGGGGTGCTCCGCGTACCACTCCGAGCCACGCAGATTGGCGTCCTCGCCCGAGAAGGCGATGAAGTACATGTCGTATGCGGGACGGGTTTTGGCATAGTAGGCGGCCAGCGTGACGATGGCGGCGGTACCCGAGGCGTTGTCGTTGGCTCCGGCATAATAGACTTTTTTCCCAAGGTTGCCCAAATGGTCGTAGTGCGCCGTGAAGACATAGCAGCTGTCGTGACGTCGGCCCTCCACTTTGGCGATGACATTGAAGCATTTGTAGTCATCTAAAAACTTGTTGTCAATGTGGACGGTGATGCTCTTGGCATCTTTCGGGAAGTCGGAGGTGGCCCAGATAACGGGTTTTCCCGTCACCTTTTCGCCATAAGCCTTGTAGAACTTCAGCAGTGGATTCCACGTCTGGATCATCCCAGCGTTGGCACAGCCGGAAGCGCCCCACAACTGCTGGAAGTCTTTGTGGTGACGATAGGAAAACCAGAAGTCGCAGACCACAAAGCAGTCCTTATATTCGGGTTTGGCCAGATCGGCGAACATCTTCTCCGCATCGAAGTTGTTTGTGTCAACATAATAGAGTTTGAAGGTGCCGTGTACGCCAGGCGAGTACTCGCGCATCGAGAAGTCCACGCCCGGGGTGAGCTTGCGCCCGTCCACCGACATCTGCATCTTTTTTGGGAAGGTGTTGATGTCCAGACTGAATGATTGAAGGATTATCTCATCAACCCCTGCGTTGGAAAACTCTTTCCATAGATAGAGTCCGGCCTTGTTGGCCCCATCGTAGGCATAGCCGCGCCCTTGGTATTTGGCGGAGCTTAACTCCTTGACAATCTGTTTGTAATAGGTTAGGTCTTGTGCGTTGAGTTGCACAAAGGCCAATGCAAGCAATATAATCAGAAGCCTTTTCATAATTGACATGTTTTTTGAGTTTGCAAAGATATACATTCTCAGCAAACAAACATTAAACATCTTCTTTGAACAACCCAGCCAGGGATAGGAGCTCGGTAGCTAGTGGTCAACAGCTATATTAAATGGATGATTTTGGGAACGAAGACCAGCAGTCCGATAACTGCGGCGGTGATGGCGTTTACCAGGACAGCGGCGGCGGCCAGGTCTTTGACCTTCTTGATGCGGTCGTCGCGTTCGGGGCAGACTACGTCGGAGAGGTCCTCGATGGCCGAGTTGAAGATTTCGCCGCTGAAGACCAGTCCGACGGCGAACGCCACGGCCACCCACTCCAGCACCGACAGTTTGAGCAGCACGCCCGCGATGATGACGCAGATGGTCGCGAACAGATGTATCCGGCTGTTATGTTCCTCCTGAAAAAGCACCTTCAGCCCGTTGAATGCGTAGGTAAAGCTTTTCAGCCGCTTCGCAATCGAAAATTTCTCCTGTTTCTTCATTGTTTTTAGAAAACGTATTTTTCAAAGGGCAAAAGTACACAAATTTTGTACTTTTGCGGAATCAAAATTAAAAATTACCCTTATGAAAAACATCCTCTTTATTGTGGGTTCCTTAAGAAAACAGTCATTTAACCGTCAGTTGGCTGGTTTGGCCGAGAAAATGTTAGAAGGCCAGTTCAACATCCAATATCTTGATTTTGAAGATGTCCCGTTGATGAATCAGGACTTGGAAGCGAACACGCCCGCTCCCGTGGCGCGCGTGCGGAATGAGGTCCTTGCCGCCGACGGCATCTGGATTTTCACGCCCGAGTACAACTTCAGCTATCCAGGTCTGCTCAAGAACCTGCTGGACTGGCTCTCCCGTCCGATGGACATTAGCGACTTCACCAACCCCTCGGCGGCAGTCGGCAAGAAGGTGACCGTGAGCGGTGCCGGTGGCAACAACCAGACACGTTCGTGCCGCGCCAAGCTGAACGAGTTGTTGGAGTTCATGAAGATGCAGGTGATGACAGAGCCGCAGACGGGCATCGCCCTCGGCGTAGAGGCCTGGACCAAAGGCGAGTTCAACCTCACCGACGAGCAGGTGGCCATGCTGAAAGAGCAGGCGGAGAAGTTCGCGGAGTTCGTGAACGAATAATTGTTGTTGTAGAGACGGGGCGTGCCCCGTCTCTACATGCCCAGCCACATTTTCCGCTCCTCATCGTCCATCTGTTCGATGGCGTAGCGGAGGGCGGTGCGGGGCATTTCGTGTGCGTGCAGTTGGAGAAACTCGCGCAGCATGTCCATACTGATACGTTTTCCCATTTCGCGGAGCATCCAGCCGACCGCCTTCTGCATCAGGTCGTGCGGGTGGTGCAGGTGTACTTCCGCATAGCGCAGGCACCACCAGTAGTCGCCTTGCTGCAAGGTTTTCCACGTGCAAACCATACTCATGCGCTGTTTCCAGAGGCAGGGACTTGCGGCCAGCTCGTCCATCGCTTGCACTTTGTAGTCCTCGTGCATGTCCAGTTCGTCACCACCGAGGAAAGTGGGCAGTAACAGCCAGTTGCCCAATATCTTATGAGTGGACAGATCCACCAAATCCCAGTTGTTGGCCCGTTCAGCGTATTGCAGATACATCGTGAGGATTTCGTCCCGCCGGCGTGCCGCTTCTGCATTGTTGGCCAGCCTTTTCGTGGCCAATTTCTCGAACTTCGAGACGAGGATCAGCAGTCCGCAGAGCCTTACCTCGTGCCACTTCGACATCAGCAGCTCCGGCACCTCCTCAAGCGGGAAATCCTTGGCGACGGCCTTCACCACCTCGCGGGTCTGCGGCACCTTCAGCCCAAGGAACTCGTCGCCCTCGCCGTACTGTCCCGGTCCCGTCTTGAAAAACCGCATCAACACGGCACGTTGCTGGTCATTGCGGAGGGATTCGAGGTAGGAAATGGTGTCGGGGGCGGAAAGATGGAAAGGCATAAAGTATTATTTTATGAGATATTTGACTCTACTCCAAACGCAACGAAGATACTATTGTTTATTAATATTTTTTCCTTCTTTTTTGTAAATAATCTCTTTATTTGTTTTTGTCTTTTTCAATTTGAAATTTGGGGGTAGTTTCTGGGCATCGAAATCAATTGTAGGACTAAGAAAAATAAGCTCTTTGTCTTTTTTTGATGCTGCCGCCATGTGAAACATATCATACTCTATCATTTGACAACCAGAATAAAGTCTTTTTATCTCAGGAGCGTTATCATACGAAACAATCCAATGAACATCTTGAAGATGTTTGACTTTTTCACTTACAACTTGATGATGCGTTTTTTTATAATAATTCATGTACAAAGAATGACCTTCATAATAATAAGGAGGGTCGAAATAAAAAAGCGTATTGCCTTGATTGTCATTATCACCTAAAACAATATCAACCAAGTTTAACGCATCAACATTATATATACTTATCTTTTCTCTATAATCAGCTATCCTTCTTATTCGTTTAACCAGATCCTCTTTGTTAAAACGGCAATCTAACTTATACTTTCCCGTTTGATCATACCCTCCTATAGCTCCTCCTTTTATTATTCCAGACCGATTGGTTCTATTCAAAAAGAATGTCGAAAAACCAAGTTTGATCAAATCCACATCATCTTTATTCATTTGGATTTCCCTTTGGTTTCTCCATTCATCAATAGTAACTGGGACCTTTTTTATCAAATCACATAAATCGTCTGTTTGATTTAATACAGAATGCCAAAATGCATATATAGAACGATCACTATCATTAATTGTCACACGATTTACGAACCCCTCAAATAACAAAAACAGAGCAACGGCTGCGCCTCCTGAATATGGCTCAACATAATGTTCTGTTATTCCATTATCTACACACACCTTCGCAATGAAGGGTGCCAAACGATTTTTACCTCCTGGGTATCTGAGTGGTGAATACGTCATTCTTCGGTGTGAATATTGTTGCTTAGGTAGTCAAACAGAGGTTCAAGTTCAGTCCAAGCCTTTTTATTGCTCTCTATGTCAGCAAAAAACTTAAGGTTATGGACACTCAAATCCAATGAATTTTTTATTAATTCTATTTGCTGTTTAACAACTCTATAGGTTTGGTTATCCAAATCATTTGCAAGTTTTGTGGTTAACACAAAATCTAACATAGGTTTTAATGATGCTGACGAATAATCTGCCTTGTCGTTGTTGAATTTCAATATATTCATTATATCATCTTCCGAGATAGGCTCTTGTATATTATGTTTACCTTTCAGATATTCGATTAGTGTTTTCACTTTTGCTTGACTATTCTTTTTCGCACCTTGTCCCTCTTTTTTCAAAAAATCATCCATCAAATGATTTTGGTCAATGAAATAATAAAGAGATTGTTCCAAATACGTTCTTAACAATACAGAAAAAGCATAATTTTTATCTTTTGTAAGACCTTTTAGTTCTGCAAACAAAGTATCCAATTTTTCATTATCAAAGAAAACATCTTTGTCTCGTGGTATTACATAGTTGTCAAGTGACGACTTCCTATTCTTTCTTCTCTTAGTAATTTTGTTTTTTGCTGCTTCTAAATCTTGCCTGTCAACTTCACTGCTTCTTGTGTTGTTTTCATCAAGACCAACGGTCATATCAACATCGGGAGATTTTTCCAAATCTTTTATTAAAGATTCGATATCCTCAGTCGTATTGTATTGTCTCGAAAAGCTTTCAGAATTCAATAATTCTTTAAATACCACCATAACCCTTTTCTCAAATTCTTCTTCGGGTAGTTTGATAGTAATATCGCCATTATCATTATTAAATTTAATACCAAGGAATAGTTTTGCCCCATCAACATTACAAAAACGTTCCAAGTTAGTGAGATTAAAATTGTCTGTGTTAATATGAATGCTTTCTTTCTCTAAGATAGATTGTCCTTCTTTAAAAAGATTATAAATTTTGATAGTCTTCAATACATTTCCTCGAGTTTCGTTCAAAACATCACAGATATCATCAACAGATAGTCCATCTTTCCAATACATATCGGAAACAAAAGAATATTGATTCCCTGTTTCCCATCTTTTTACTGCATCCCCTTTGTGCCTTTCATATATGATAGGATTTGCTTGCAATCTGTTAGGGGCGATATGACATCTAATTTTGTAATCATCAATCGGAATTTTGTTTTCAACGATGTTCCTCAACAACACATTAGCCTTTGCCGTAGAAAGGAATTTTTTTGGATTTTGAAGTAATTTCAAAGACGCAACACGTCTATTTCCTTCAAGGACCACCTTTTTGTCGTTTTCAATGCAAATAATAGGTTCCTCTCCAACAAAATAACCTTCTTCAGAAATCTTTTTCGCCAACTCATAAATTTTCTCATTCTCTATGAGCAATTTCATTATTTGAGTCTGATTCATATTTGCGTTTGAGTACCTAATGCGAGGGTTGTTCACATCCAATT
>JBGUMF010000032.1:0-26619 GCA_045116675.1 Bacteroidales bacterium | reverse complement strand
CGTTTCCGTGTCGTCAGCGCCGCATCCTACAACCTTATATTATATAGAAGGCGGTTGCCGGATTCAAGATTGCGCGGGGAATGTGTTCTCGGAGGGTGATGGGCTGACGTTTGGGCGGCCCGTCACGCCTGCGGTGGGCAATATTGTCATCAACGAGGTGCTCTCGCATCCGTTTGACGGTGCTGACGCCGACTTTGTGGAAGTCTTTAATAAATCCTCGTATGTTATAGATTTAAAGGATGTTAAAATTGGCTCGGGTGGAGATACCATGCCGTTGAAATCGGTTTTCGCCTCCGATGGATTCCAACTGATGCCGGGTGCCTATTGTGCGTTGTGCAAAAACCGGCGACTAACGGAACAACAGTATTATTGCCGCAATCCGGATGCGCTTCATTCTTGTGATTCGATGCCGGCGTTCGCCAATTCTGCCGGAGTGGTTTTCCTGACCACGCGGTCGTTGCACATGTTGGATCGTTTTGCCTATGATGAAAAGATGCACTTTTCGGGCCTGACTTCCACGGAAGGAGTGAGCTTGGAACGTGTTCGCGCCGATAAGCCCACACAAGATCCGTACAACTGGCATTCGGCTTCTTCCACGGTAGGTTTTGCGACTCCGGGATATCAAAACTCACAGGACGGCACGGACGACGCTTCCAATGCGCTTGTAATCAGTCCGGAGGTAATCTCGCCGGACAATGATGGATTTGAGGATTTTGCGAAAATACGGCTACAATTCAAGGAACTGGAAAACCAAGTTTCCATACTAGTATATGATCATAAGGGATTTCTTGTCAGGCAGTTGTTGAACAACGCCCCTTGTGGCCAGGAGGTGGAATGCCGATGGGAAGGGGAGGACGAGGCGGGTAATCCCGTGCCGACAGGCATGTATGCCGTAGTGGTGCGGTGGTGGAATGCCCAAAGCCGTCGCACACGTTCCCTGCGCAAGGTAGTGTCGGTCTATCGGCCGCGCTGACTTGGTGAATCAAAAACCGTAATGCCTGTTTAAGCGCTCCGCTTCATGGCGGCGATGGAGAGGAAGAGGCCGAGGATGACGCTGCACAGGGCGGCGAAGAGCACCTGCATGTCCTGCGGCAGGCAGAAGGTGAGCGTATGTGCCGGGATCCAGAACAGAGGGATGGTCTTCTTGAAGACGAAACCCCACTGCACGCCCCAGTCCATCTGGGTGATATACTGTTTGACCGGCATGGGCTTCACCAATGCGGACACATTGCCCCCGTGGGCGGCGATGTGCATGTCGCAAATCTTATGCACGGTCATGAAGACAGGTGCGAACGCAGTGTTCATCATCACGCTGATGCAAAAGGCTCCTAACAGTTTCAGTCCGGAGAATGGTCCGTTCATGGCCGCGCTGATGCCGCTGAATGCCTGATAGCGTTCCATAAATCCGGGTATTCCTATGCGGAACACGCTCATGGCCAGGGCAATCCACATGCCGAGAAGGCCCCACACGATGAATTTGGGAAGCACCCCGAATCCTTTGTGGTAATATTGTCCGTTTTTGATGCGGTTGCCGAGCATCTCCCCGAAAGTGGCCAGAATGCCGAATTTCAGGAAGGCCATCCACAGCGGGAAATTTTTGTTGCCGGCGCAATAGGCGTCATAAACGGCATCGAACAGGAAAAAGGGTGCAAGGAACACCACCACGATGGCGATGACGATGAAATCACTTTTTTTCATAAAGCGTTATATGTCTGATGGTTTTACAATAATGGGATCTTACAGGCTCCATTCGGCTCCGTCCTTCGTGTCTTTGACGGTGATGCCAGCCTCTTTGAGTTCATCCCGGATCTTGTCGGAGATGGCCCAGTTTTTGTTGGCCTTGGCATCCTGACGGATGGAGAGCACGAGGTCCATCACCTTGTTCATGGCCTCGCTGTACTTGTCGGCCACGTTGGCTGTTTCCGGCTTCATGCCCAGGATGTCGAAGAAGAAGGTGCGATAGGTTTGGGCCAGAAGGGCGATATCCTCGGCGGTCAGTGCCATGTGTCCGTCCTTGACGGCGTTGATGATGCGGGCGGCTTCGAAGAGCTCGGCGATGACCTTGGGCGTGTTGAAGTCGTCGTTCATAGCCTCATAGCAGCGCTCCACCCATTCGGCAATGTTCTCGTCGGACTTGTCGGAGGCTTTGAGCTTGTCGAGGTGCCGTTCAGCGGCGTACAGCTTCTCCATGCCTTTCTCGGCGGATTGGAGCGCCTCGTTGCTGAAATCGACCGTGCCGCGGTAGTGGGCCTGGAGCACGAAAAAGCGGATGGTCATCGGGGAGTAAGCTTGCGTGAGCATTGGGTGCGAGCCAGTGAAGAACTCGTTGAGCGTGATGAAGTTGCCCAGCGACTTGCCCATCTTTTGCCCATTGATGGTGATCATGTTGTTGTGCATCCAGTAGCGAACGGAGCTCTTGCCGTTGGCCACGGTGCTCTGGCACACCTCGGATTCGTGGTGCGGGAATAGCAGGTCCATGCCGCCGCCGTGGATGTCGAATTGCTCACCCAGGTATTTGGTGCTCATGGCTGTACACTCGATATGCCAGCCCGGGAAGCCCTGGCTCCAGGGCGAGTTCCAGCGCATGATGTGCTCGGGCGCGGCTTTCTTCCAAAGGGCGAAGTCGGCGGGGTTGCGCTTCTCGCTCTGGCCGTCCAGCTCGCGGGTGTTGGCAATCAGCTCGCTCAGCACGCGGCCCGAGAGCTTGCCGTAGCCGAAGGCCTTGTCGAACTTCTCCACGTCGAAATAGACGGAACCTTCCGACACATAAGCATAGCCTTTTTCGAGAATTTTCTGCACCATCTCAATCTGTTCGATGATGTGCCCGGAAGCGCGCGGCTCGATGGAGGGCCCTTTCACGTTGAGAGCTTCCATGGCATGATGGTAGCTGTCCATATAATATTGTGCAACCTCCATGGGCTCAAGTTCTTCCAGACGGGCTTTCTTGGCGATTTTGTCCTCGCCTTCGTCGGCATCGTGTTCCAAATGGCCCACGTCGGTGATGTTGCGCACGTAGCGAACCTTGTATCCGATATGTGTAAGATAGCGGAAGACGATGTCGAAGGTTACTGCCGGGCGGGCGTGGCCCAGATGGGGTTCGCCATAAACGGTCGGACCGCAGACATACAGGCCCACATGGTCGGGAACAATCGGGTTAAGGAGTTCTTTTCTCTTTGATAACGTATTGAACAGTAAAACTTTGCCTTTGTTGTCGGTAGGATTCATATAATTGTTGGATTTGATTCTTAATTCGGGTGCAAAGGTACGGAAAATATTCCTATTATCTGGAAATTGATTATTTTTGCGGCCAGAATATTTGTTGCCTTGTGCAATACGGATAATAATCTGATCATAAAGGAATTGAGAATCATGTCATATACCAACGAACAAATACAAGAAATCGTAGCCACGCAGCGCAGATTCTTCCGCACGGGCGCGACACTTCCAATCAAATGGAGAATAGAACAACTCAAGAAGCTGAAGGCAGCAGTTATAGAGCATGCCACTGAATTTGAGGACGCCTTGGTCGCGGACCTCGGACGGAGTAGGGCAGAAGCCTTCCTTTGCGATGTGGGTCCCATCATTGTGGAAATCAACGAGATGATTCGCGGATTGCGGCGTTGGGCGCGGCCTGAGACCCACTTCAGCGGCCTGATGTGCTTCCCGAGCATCATCACCAAAGTTTATAAGATGCCCTACGGCGTGTCGTTGGTCATCAGCCCGTTCAACTTCCCGATTTTGCTCACCATCGGTGTGGTGGCAGCGGCGATGTGCGGCGGCAACACGGTGGTCATCAAGACCAGTAGCAAGTCGGAGGCCTGCACCGCTGTGATGAAACGCTTCTTCGCGGAGGTTTTCCCGCCCGAGTACGTCACCCTCATCGACGGCGGTCACGACGTGGCGGATATGTGCCTCGCGCAACGTTTCGACAAGATCTTCTACACGGGCTCGCCCTCCGTGGGCAAGCACGTGATGGCGGAGGCGGCCAAGAACCTCACGCCCGTGGCGTTGGAGTTGGGCGGCGAGACCGGCAACTGGTGCGTGGTGCGCAAGGATGCCGACCTTCAAGACGCGGCCCGCAAGATCGCCTTTTTCAAGCTGCTCAACGCCGGACAGATCTGCATCAACATCAACCAGATAGCGGTGGCGAAGGAGGTGGCTGAACCCTTCTTGGAGGAACTGAAAAAGGCCTTTACAAAGCAGATCGGTGAGAATCCGATGGCCAACGAAGAGTATCCCAAGCTCATCACGGAGGCCGCTTACGATAAGTGTGCGAATTTGGCCGATGAATACCGCGACCGCATCATCTATGGCGGGGTTGGCGACAGGGAGAGCTGCAAGTATGCGCCTACCATCATCTATCCAGTGAACAAAGACGAGCACATCGTGATGCACGAGCTTTTCTGTCCGCTGCTGCCCGTGGTGCCCTTCCCCGATGCGGAGATTGATGCGCTGATGGAGACCATCGCCGACCGCGAGCATCCGTTGGCCATGTATCTGTTCACCAAGGATATGCGTTGGGCGAAACGCACGATGCAGACCCAGCAGTACGGCGGCGGCTGTATCAACGAGGTTTGCATCCACCTGATGGTCAAGGGCGTGCCCTTCAACGGCACGGGCCATTCCGGCATGGGCGCCTACCATGGCGAGTGGGGTTTCCGCGAGTTCACGCACCCGCAGACCGTCCTCAAAGGCAGCACCCGCTTCAACCTGCCTTTACGAGAACACCCGTATGGCGGCAAAGCCGGGGAATGGAAGATGAAGTTGCTGAAATGGTTCGAACGATGAGGATTTACCCGCACACCTAACGGCGTGCGAATTTCATCCGTGTGCCCGTCCGTGCTACCAAGCCCGGCAGACAACAATCTGTGTTTTCATGGTCTAAATTGAAATGAGAATGAAATCTTTCGTATTTTTGCATTTCTTTAATTTGGATTATGAAACAGACATTTGCCCTGATATTTTCGCTTTTTTTGTTTCTGACAATTTCTTCGACGAGACTTCGTGCGCAGCAGGTGGGCGTGATTCCAACCCCGCAGCACGTCGAGATGCGCGAGGGATACTATCTCCCTGACCAGAAAGGATATGTGGAATTTCATGAACTCATCCCAACATTTCCGGTGGACACGAATGCCGACCAAGGTTACATCCTTGAGGTTACCCCGCAAGGTTTTTTAATTCAAGCCCTTACAGAGACAGGTCTCTTTTATGGCAGTCAGAGCGCCAAACAAATTGTGGCGCATTATCGCACGGCCGACGGTGGCGCCAGCATCCCCTGTATGCGCATCGTGGACTATCCCAAACTAAAATACCGGGGCTGGATGGACGACATCAGCCGCGGCCCGATCGTGAATATGGACTTCCTCAAACGGATGATTGTCATCATGTCGGAATACAAGATGAACTTCTTCAATCTTTACACCGAGCATGTGTTCAAGCTGCCCCAATATCCCGACATAGCCCCCACGGATGGCCTGACGGCGGCGCAAGTGCGTGAGTTGGAGGAGTTTGCCAAACAATACCATATCGAGATATTCGGCAACCAGCAATGTCTGGCCCACGCGGAGAAGACCATCCGGATTCCCTACTACCAGTCGATGGCCGACACGAAGACGAACTGGAACCCTGGGGCAGGGGAGACGTATAATTTTTTGAAATACCAGCTGGAAACGGTGGCGCAGGCCTACTCGTCGCCGTTCTTCAATATCAATTGTGACGAAACCGAAGCTTTGGGTACGGGTCGTGCGGCGACACACGTGGACTCGGCGGGCGGCGCCGCGCAGGTGTATGCGGACCACATCCGCCGCGTGTACAACATCCTCAAACCCCTCGGCAAGCGCGTGATGATGTGGGGCGACATCGCGGCCAAGGACTCCGCCATCACCGCCCAACTGCCCGACGACATGCTGATGCTGGTGTGGAGCTATGCCCCCTCCGACAGTTATGCAGATATGATGAAACCGTTCGTTCGCAGGAACTTGGACTTCATGGTGGCACCCGGCATGAGCATGTGGGGCTCTGTTTTCCCAAGCTATGAAACTTATACAAAGAATATTGCCAACCTTGTGCGCGACGGATACCGTGACGGCGCTCTGGGCATGATGAACACCGCCTGGGACGACTCGGGCGAGTCGCTCATCAACAGCGCGTGGCACGGCATGTGCTGGGCCGCCGAGATGGCGTGGAAGCCGATTGTGCAAACCGAGCCCCGCGCCGCCGACCGCGAGCGCGAACAGCGGCTGGCCGCCTTCAACCCTCTCTTTGAGAAACGCTTCCCGGCCCCGCACGATCATTTCCAATTGATGCGAGACCTGGAACACACGGAAATACAGGACTTCTTCAACAGCGGAGCATTACATGAAAGTGTATGGGACTTCTATCCTTCAAAGGTTACGGACGAGGCCTTCCGGAAAAATAGCGAGGTGTTTGACAAAATAGAGTCGGCCCTTCCGCTATATCGCGCCGCCGATACGATGAAACTGTCGCCGTATAGCGCGCCGTTCCGCATCGCCTATTATGTGGCGTTGCATCAACAGGCTGTGGCAAAGCGGAATATGATACGTTGTATGCTGTATGATTATAGTTTGAACGATAATCGTTTTTCCCGCCATGATATCGAAAAAAACATTCAGGAAGAGTTGACCTTGCTGCATCGTGTGAAGCGGATGTACATGCAGCTGTGGGATGAGGAGAATCGTCCCTACAGCCGTCACATTGTGGAACAACGCTATGATGCGCTGGCCCGGGAACTGCTTGACGTACCGAACCATGTGTTCATCACCTCCGAAACGGACAATCAGGGGCGGGCGGTGGTCACGCTGCGCACGCTGTTCGGCGACCGTAAGATTTACTACACGGTGGATGGACGGGAACCGAGGGCCGGGGAGATGCTGTATGAGAATCCCTTTGTGCTGGACAGGACTGCCACCGTGCGAGCCATGACTCTCAATGCGATGTCGGACCCGGTGCTTTCGGAGAAATACGTGTTGCTGCACGACGGCTTGGGGAAAATCTCGAAGTTGAACACGAAATATTCCACCTATCGTCCGCAATATGCCGCCGCCGGCACGATGGCCTTGGCCGACGGTCAGGTGGGCGGGGACTCCTATATGGACGGTCGTTGGCAGGGATACTGGGGCGAGAATGTGGATGTGGAGTTTGACTTTGGACGCAAAATCAAGGTCGGCAGCTTCAAAACCCGTTTTCTGCAGAATGTGCAGGACTGGATCAAGTCCCCGCAGACCGTGGAATTGTTTTTTTCCAAAGATGGATACAATTATTTGCCTTATACCACGTTAACAGTGCCGGATGTGGATTACCGCACGAGAGAGAATCGGATTTACACGCTGATGGCGGACAACCTGGCGTTGAAAACACGCTATCTGCGTGTGGTGGTGCGGAATGCGGGACCCCTGCCCGAATGGCATCAGGCCAAAGGAGAGCCTTCGTACATTTTTTGCGATGAGATTATTGTGAATGAGAGATGAGCGTTTTTTGTTTAATTGTTTAATTGTTTAATTGTTGAGATGAAGAGATTATACATTATTATTTTGTTGATTGGTGTGATGTCGAGTTTGTGGGCGCAGAACTCCTGCGGCACGTTGACCGACTATGACGGTAATGAATACGCCACCGTGCAGCTGGGAAACCAGTGTTGGATGGCGCAGAACCTGCGTGTGACGCACTATGCCGACGGGCGGACGTTGACGTTGGGCACAACGACGTCGGCGACCGATCGTTTTTACTATTATCCGGACAACAAAGCCGAAAATGCGGCCGCTTATGGCCTGCTGTACTCCTGGTACACGGTGATGGACGGCCATGCCACATCCGAGGAGGTGCCGAGCGGTGTGCAGGGAATCTGTCCTGCGGGATGGCATATGCCCTCCAACTTCGAGTGGATGGCTGTGGAGGACTTTCTCGGTTATAAAGAGGAGTTCCGCTGTGGCACGGATGTGAACAACGTGGCCCGCTGCATGGCTTCGAAGACGGGTTGGCACTCGGACTTCATGACGCAGGGACAGCCGTGCTGCATTGTGGAGAACATGGCCGCCAACAACGCCTCCGGCATGAATGTGCTGCCGGCAGGCAACTTCTTCCACACCGTTGACGGTTTCGGCTTTGATGCCGGCTTCTGGAGTGCCTCCGATGGAAGTGATGTGAGCTCGCCGATACATCATTTTTATTATACCAACGCAGTGGTGGAAATCAACTGCACCCCCAAAGAGGCTGCCTATTCCGTGCGTTGCCTCAAGAATTAAACCAAACCAATTAAATTGTATCTTTGCCGCCCTAATTTGAGCATGATGAAAAGAGTATTCCGAATATGGCTCCTGACACTCCCGCTGTGGTTGTTGTCGCCTGTTTTTGCACAGAATGATTTTGAAATCGCCAAGAATGTCAATATTTTTGTTTCCATTTTAAAAGACCTGAATGAGAAATATGCCGATGAGATTTCGCCGGGTGCGTTGACGCAGACGGCCATCGACGCCATGCTGAAAAGCCTGGACCCCTATACGGTCTATTATCCCGAGTCGCAGATTGAAGACTACCGCATGATGACCACAGGCCAGTATGGCGGGGTGGGGGCTCTGATTCAGCAACATGGCAAGGACGTGGTCATTTCCGAGCCTTATGAGGGCTCGCCGTCGGCCAAGGCGGGCCTGCGGGCCGGCGATATCGTTCGCAAGGTCAACGGCCAGAACCTTGACGGCAAGAACTCTTCCGATGTGAGTGCCGCCATGAAAGGCCAGCCCGGCTCCACCCTGGTGCTGGAAGTGTTCCGCCCGTCGGAGAACAAGACGCTGACATTTAACATTATACGCGAAGAGATAAAATTGCCCAACATTCCCTATTCGGGCATTATCGGCGACAAGGTCGGATACATTAAGCTGGACCAGTTTACGGAAAAGGCTGGTTCGGAAGTGCTGGAAGCTTTTCAGAAACTCAAAGAACAGGGTATGGAATACCTTATCCTTGACTTGCGCAACAATGGCGGTGGATTGCTGGGAGAGGCTGTCCGCATCATGAACATCTTCGTGGAACAGGGCGTCAAGATTGTGGAGACCAAAGGCAAGATTCCCGAGATGCAGAAAGTGTATAAGACCCCGGCACCTGCCACCGACAAGGATATTCCCGTGGTGGTGCTGGTGAATGAGTACAGTGCCTCGGCTTCCGAAATCGTTTCCGGTGCGTTTCAGGATCTCGACCGCGGCGTTATCGTTGGCAAGAAGACTTTTGGCAAGGGGCTGGTACAAAATGTGCTGCCTCTCGATTACAACACCTCGCTGAAGATTACGGTAGCGAAATACTACATCCCGTCAGGCCGCTGTGTGCAGAATATCGAGTACTTTGAAAAGGACACGACCAAGGGCGCTTTCAAAATCCCCGATTCGCTTGCTGTGCCTTTCAAAACCAAAAACGGCAGAACCGTCTATGACAAGGGCGGCGTGGAACCGGACGTGCTCACCAAAGACAGCCTTGTGAGCGAGATTCTGGCCTCGCTGATCACGCACAACCTTGTCTTCGATTTTGCCAACGAGTATCGGGCCAAGCATGAGACCATCGCACCCGCCGACCAATTCAGGGTGGATGATAATCTTTATGCCGAGTTTGTGGAATTCCTGAAGGACAAGGATTACAGCTATAAGACTGAGGCCGAGGAGGCCTTGGCGGATTTCAAGAAGACGGCCGAGGAGACCAATTCTTTCAAGGCGGTAGAGCCGATTTACAACCAGCTGAAAGAAAAACTCGAGCAGGCCAAATCGCAGGATCTGCAAACCTACAAGAAGGAGATCTGCAGCTATCTGGCATCCGAGATTGCAGTCCGCTATTATTATCAGAAGGGTCGGATTATGAATATCCTGAGTGACGATCCGGATATTACGGTGGCCAAATCCATCCTGTTGGACAGCCCGCGTTATCGTTCCATTCTTTCTCCTAAAAAATAGTTCCGATTGACACGAAGTAGGATTCACCGCATCTTTTACCTGCTTGGGATCGTCCTGGTGATGATTTCCTTGCCCGTGTCGCATTTCCTCATGGGTTTGTCCACGTTTCTGCTGCTGCTGAACTGGATAGCCGAGTGGAACTGGCGCGACAAATGGGCGCGGTTGAAACAGCACAAGGGATTTCTGGTTCTATCCTTTCTATTTGTGTTTTTGCTACTTGGTCTCATCCAGGCTGATGATCCGGCGGGCATGCTGCATAAGCTGACCGCCAAGCTGGTGCTTTTCTTCGCGCCGCTGATTGTGGCTACCACCGAGCCGCTGACACGCAAGGAGCGTACATGGATGTTTGCCGCTTTTGTGTTTTCCACGCTCTTCGGATGCCTCTATTCGCTGTGGTACTGGTATGCCCATCCCGTGCTGAATGTACGTGAAATATCCACCTTTATCGACCATATACGCTTCAGCCTCTGCGTGGTAATGTCTGTGGTCTTCAGCGTGCATTATTTTCTGAAAATTGCGGACACAGCCTGGAAGAAGGTGTGTGCCTCGCTATTGGCCGTGCTGTTTGTCCTGTATCTGTTTCTGGCCCAAACGCTGACGGGCATCCTCATCCTACTGGCCATCATGCTGGCATACAGCGTATATCTGATTGCCACCATGCGCCGTGCTCCGGCTCGCCGTGCAATGCTCTGGACGGTTGTGGCTGTGGTGCTGACAGTGGGTGGCAATGTGGCCTATATCACGTATGATTATTTTCACGATCAGGACGCTACGATAACGGAAACAATGACCGCATCGGGCAATCCCTATACGTTCGATGACCAGTCGATGGTGGAGAATGGGCACCGCATCGGCTACTATGTGTGCGCTCCGGAGTTGCAAAGCGCCTGGGCCGCCCGCTCCGATTCCGCACTCACGCCTTGGATGGAGAGTACACTGATCCGCTATCTTAATTCTAAGGGGCTGCACAAGGATTCCGCCGCCGTGATGAGCCTTTCGCCCCAGGACATCCGCAATGTGGAAAACGATGTGGCCAATTACGACTACACACGGGTGTTCGGCATGCGACGGGCCCTGTACCCGACCTATTTCTGCATATCCCTGTATCAGAAGAACCACTATTTCGACAATTCCTCCCTGCTTCAGCGGGTGGAGCTGTGGCGCGTGTCGTGGCTGGTGATCCGTGAAAACTGGCTCTTCGGTGTCGGGTTGGACAACGTGAAAAATTCGCTGAACGACCAACTGCGGCAGTGCAATTCGCCGGTGGTCGCGCGCAAAAAGCAGGGCTGCCATAACCAGTACCTGACCTTCTGGCTCGGTGCCGGCATCCTGTCTCTGCTTTATTTCATCTTCGTGCTCGTCTATCCGTTTGTCCGGATGCGCAACCGCATCACCTTTGTATATGTGGCCTTCGCCATCCTGATGATCATGTCGTTTTTTACGGAAGACACACTCGAGACCCAGACCGGCTGCATCATGTTCGCCGTGATGAACCCGCTGTTGCTGATGGCGGGTTGGACGGAACACGAAACGTCGGCCCCAACAATTGTTGGGGAAGAATAAGAGTTTATTTCAATGGGAAATTACAAGAGGGATAGGTCGCCTTTGCCTTCCCTGAGGATTTCGATCTTGTCGGAAGTGCAGTCCAGCACGGTGGACGGCAGGTTGTCACCGTAACCCCCATCAATGACGATGTCCACTAAATCACCGTATTTCTCGTGGATGAGTTCGGGATCGGTGGTGTATTCCACCACCTCGTCGTCGTCTTTCACGGAGGTGGAGAGGATGGGATGGCCCAGCTGGCGCACGATCTCAAGGATGATGTTGTTGTCGGGCACGCGGATGCCGACGGTCTTCTTGTTACTTTGCAACAGCTTGGGAACGTTGTTGTTGGCTTCCAGGATGAAAGTAAACGGTCCGGGAAGGGTTTTCTTCATGGTCTTGAAAATGGGGTTTGAAATCGGTTTTGTGAAATCGGAAAGATGACTCAGGTCGGAGCAGATGAAGGTCATGGCACTCTTCTTCTTGCGGTCGCCTAAGATTTCCGTGATGCGCTCGATGCTCTTGGGCTTGAAGATGTCGCATCCCATGCCGTAAATGGTGTCGGTAGGGTAGATGATGATTCCCCCATCGTTCAGACACTCCACCACACGGTTGATGGCCCGCTGGTTTGGATTCTCCGGATAAATTTTCAACAACATGGTCCGACTATTAAATATATATTGGGTATCGCCCTTATAAAACCGTACGCTGTACCCTGTCCACTATCCACTAAAAAAGGGTAAGCTACTTGCATCGCATCGCTACAACCGACGTACCCTTGCTGTATTCCTACCCTGGGGGAGTTAGAAGGGAGCAGATCGTACAAGACTTACCCGGCGGCAAAAGTATAAAAAAATCCGATGCGGGGATTAGTATCCCAAAATTTTCAGCATCGACTTGTAACTCTGCTCTTTAGCAAATAATTTGGTGCAAATCTCGCCCTCCTCATCGCGGTAGATGATGATGTGTTTCGGAGCAGGAGTCATACAATGTTGTATGCCGCCGTAGCCGCCGAGGGCATCCTGATAGGCGCCGGTGTTGAATAATCCGATGTACTGGATGTCATCCGGACTGTCGCTCATGGGGTAGTTTTCCGAGTTGATTTGCGGAAGGAACACGGCGTTCAAATGCGATTCGGAGTTGTAATAGTCGTGGCTGTCGCACGTGAGCCCGCCCAGGAACACGCGCTCGTAGGCTTTGTCCCAGTTGTTGATGGCCAGGATGATGAACTGCTGGTTGATGGCCCAGGTGTCGGGCAGGGTGGTCATGAAGGAACTGTCGATCATGTTCCACAACTCGCGATCGTTCTGGCGCTTCTGCTGCAATATGGAAAAGAGGACGGCGCTGGCCTCGCCCACGGTATATGATCCGAATTCAGTGAATATGTCCGGTTCTTCCACACCCTCGCGGTTGCATATCGTCTTGATCTGCGACACAATCTCCTCGGCCATGTATTCATAGTCATAGTCGAAAGAGAGCGAATTCTTGATGGGGAAGCCGCCGCCAATGTTCAAGGAATCCAACTCGGGTGATATCTTTTTGAGTTCGCAATAGATGTTGACGCACTTGGTTAACTCGTTCCAATAGTATGCCGTATCTTGGATGCCGGTGTTGATAAAGAAGTGCAACATCTTCAACTCGAACTTCGGGTTGTTTTTGATTTTTTCCTGATAGAAGGGGATGATATCGTTGTAGCGGATGCCCAAGCGCGAGGTGTAGAACTCGAAGCGCGGCTCCTCTTCAGATGCGATGCGGATGCCGACTTTGCACTTGGTATTAATGTTGCGGTCCAGAAGATCAAACTCTTTCTTGCTGTCCAAAACAGGCACGGTGTTGATAAATCCCTTTTCCAACATCATGGAGATGTTGTCAATGTAGGGCTGCTTCTTGAATCCGTTACATAATATATAATTGTCCTTCTGGAACTGTCCGTTCTCGTAAAGCGTCTCAATCAGATTCAGGTCAAATGCCGACGAGGTTTCCAGGTGCACATCGTTCTTGAGCACTTCGTTCAACACAAACTCAAAATGGTTGCTTTTGGTGCAATAGCAATAGTGGTACGAGCTCTTGTAGTCGGATTTTGCGATGGCCACATTGAACCAACGCTTCGCCTTCTGGATGTTCTCCGAAATCTTGGGCAGGTAGGTGATCTTCAACGGTGTTCCGTACTGCTTGATGATGTCCATAAGCGGTACGTCGTTGAATAACAGTTCGTTGTCTTCTACGTCAAACTCCTCCTGCGGGAATTCGTAGGTCTGGGAAATCAGGTCGATGTACTTGGTCTTCATCTTTAAATGTGATTAAATTAAAAACGCCGCAAATGTATAAAAAAAGTAAATCGGATGATATAAAAAAATATCATCCGACTCACTTGGATTGAATTTTTATTTTTAATCCGTCTTAATCGTGCTCGCGTCGGTTTTCACATTCGCAAATATCGGTAAACAATATGTTGGTGTTTGGCAGAAGCTGTTGCATGGCTTCAAATTCTGTTTTTGTGAGCGGTATTTGCCGTAGATCAAGCGTTTGCAGAGTGTTTTTAAGTGCGGAAATGCTTTCGGGAAGAACATACAACGGGTTGTTCCAGGCATCAATGGCGTTCAGCATTTTCAAGTTGCTAATGGATTCGGGAAAAGTTTCCAGCAGATTCCGGCTGACGTTGAGAAATCGCAATTCGGAAAGTTTTCCGATACTTTCCGGCAGTCGTACCAACTTGTTTTTGTCCAAATTCAGATATTGGAGATGTGTCAGCTTGTCGATTTGGGCATTGAGCGTCCATAGTTTGCAGCCTTTAACGGTAAGCTCCCGAAGTTCTGTCAGCAGGAAGAGTTCTCCGGGCAGTGAGTCCTTGCTGGGCAGTTTTGTCAGCTTTAGTCGGTACACCAGCTGCGGTTCTGCCAGTGCTTCCTCCAGTGTGGTGTAAGTCTTGCCATTGTCGTTGGGTCCGTACAGCAGGGTGGCGGACTTCTGCGCTTGAAGTAGTCCGCATATACATATACATAATATAGTAAAAAGGATGCAGCAGTTTTTCATTTTTCAAATTCTTATTTATCTCAATCTCAATTCATCCGTCATAATCCACGCCTTCTCCCCCGCCGCCGCGTGCCACTCCGGCAATTTCTCCACGGGCTGCGCCTCAATCTTGATGAATTTCACTTTGTTGTTCGGGATTTTGTGGCGCAGGATGCAGACCCGCGGCTTGTCGTTCTCCTTCAACGCCGGGTCGAAGGGCAGCGCGACCTCCTCGGGCTGACTGTACTTTTTGCCGTTGGTGGAGTAAGATACCAAGACCTTCTGCGGCATAAAGACCCACTGCGACGGGTGGTGCGCAAAACTGAGGGTCAGTTGGTTGGATGATTTTTTACTGTGTTGTTTCACTTTCATCGTCAAAGCCATAGGTGTTTCATAGTAGCCAACCCAACCATCGTGGAAATCTGCAGGACTACCGATTTGCCCATCTGTCAATAGCTTTTCTGGTTCTTGATTGTAAGGATCCGTGGGGTGTGTTTCTAACAAAACTTGTAAATTTTGAGACTGTTTTTCTGATATCGCGTCCGTTGGTGAAAGCTTAAGATACACGATATTTTTGTCTATAAATTCATCATTAATGTATGGATTCACAGATAAATGTAATACAAACGCCAAAGGTTTTGACTTTAATAAGTCCTTCTCCAGAACACCTGGACCGCAGGTAGCCGTCCCTAATCCCGATTGTGCGTAATCAATATTTAAAGTATAGTAATCGGCTCGTTTTAAGTTGTTGGTATGCTTGGCTTGCTCAATATTTTCATCCGAATAAGGATAGATACTGAACTGACAGTTCTGATTTTCCAATTGTGCAGACAGAATGCGATTATGTTCACCGTCAAAGAACGACACGTATCTTGTTTCTAAATGATTGCCTGCGGTCTGCGGATGTACGTAACAATGGAACAAATCATCTGTTGGTGCTTCGTAATGTCCTACAAAACCACAGGATTGCCGGTCTGGATAGGTCTCTTGTGCATAACCCACCCATTCTGTCGTGACTAATTCATTCGAAACTTTCATCTGCACGCCAACCTTAGGCAGTGATGGCACCCATGAGGCAGGTTCCACGCAATAACCGACCACTATATCTCCTGTACAAGAAATCAGATACAATTCTGTTAGATGAAATACGTGCTCCTCATTTTCATTATAAGCATCCTTGCTGACGATTATGATTTGCGAGCTTCTCCCTTCATTCATTTTTTGAACCTTCACATCTTTCACTTTCCAAGTCAAATTGTCCAACCCAATGCGCCGCCAAAGCAATTCGCCATGACCATCAACGTGGTCGTTGTCGGTAGGCGGACGCCAAAAACAGAGCTGAGGACCATTTTTTACTACTTCATGAACACCTTTGCTGATTCTACTAATTTCCCCTTTCTTAATATCAAATTCTATGTCTGCCCAAGACGCTCTAATGTTCAAACAATCATCTTTTCTCTCAGTCTTGACAAAATAATCACCGATAATTGTCTGGGGATGCTTTTGCGTCGGCACGGGCAGCTTGAACTGCTCGTAGGCGACCACGTTATTACGGTAGGAGGTGTCTTCCTTCAGATATTCCTGTTGCCATGAAGGAAGGGAATAGGATTTTTGTCCCAAATAGAAATCCAGCATCACATCCCGCCCCGGTGCCACCGGGTCTAAATTCCGAACAGTATTGATAATCTCCTGTGGCATAGTAAAATAACCAGTATCATGCGGAGCAAGATGCATCGGCACCATCGGGATGTATCCGGAAAGTGTCTCTCCTGGATGTGGGAGCTGCAGGAAGCTGTCAGGATGCACTGCAGGTTCGTGCGCCACGTCAGGACGCAGGCGATACAGCAACGAGTATTCATTCAAGTTACTGAAATCGAAGCGGTTGATAATGCGGAATTTCAAAGAATCTAAATCCACCGCCTCAATTTTGATGGGCTGATATACTTTTCGCACTTCGGCCAGCTGCGGGTGTGGTTTGCGGTCGGGATCCACCAAGCCGTTGATGCAGAAGTTGTCGTCGGAGGGCATGTTCTCCCCGAAATCGCCGCCGTAAGCGTAAAATTCACGGCCCTGCGCATCCTTAGTAAGCAAGCCCTGATCCACCCAGTCCCAGATGCAGCCGCCCTGAAGTTGCGGGTACTTGTAGATGGTGTCCCAGTAGTTGGAGAGACCACCGCAGCTGTTGCCCATCGCGTGCGCGTACTCGCACATGATGAACGGCCGTTCCTGCTTTTTCTGTGCGTACTTGGAAAGGTAGTCTGCCGAGGGGTACATAATGGTGACGATGTCGGTGTTGCGATCGTAGAGGGCGCGCTCGTACTGGATGGGGCGGGTGGTGTCCTCGGCCTTCAGCCAGTCGTAGGCAGCCTCGTAGCACACGCCGTTGCCCGACTCGTTGCCCAACGACCACGAAATGATGCACGGGTGGTTCTTGTCGCGCTCGTACATATTGCGGGTGCGCGCAATTGTAGCCTCTTTGAAATCCTCGCGTTTCGCCAACGACTTCTCGCCGTAGCCCTGCGCGTGCGACTCCGCATTGGCCTCGTCGATGACGTACAAACCGTATTCGTCACACAGGTTGTAAAACTCTGGTGCGTTGGGATAGTGGCTGGTGCGTACCGTGTTGATGTTGTTGGCCTTCATCAGCAAAATATCCTGTACCATACGCTCTCTGGAGACTACGTGTCCCGTTTTCGGGTCGTGCTCGTGGCGATCCACCCCGCGAATGGTCACCGGCACACCGTTCACCAACAGAAGACCGTTCTCGATTTTGACGTTGCGGAAACCGACATGGATGGAATCTGATTCTACAACTACGCGTGTTTTAGTGATACCATCTCCTTTACCTAAAAATATTGCCAAATCGTAGAGAAAAGGTTTTTCAGCCGTCCAGCTACGCACATCTGGTATGGTAATGTGAAAGTTTACTGTTTTTCTCTCTTTTTCATAAAAATAGATATCCTCGGAGCATGCGAGATATTTCCCATCAAGGTAAATGGAGACATCGAATAGGTTGTCTATCGGAACAAGTTCCAATATTGCATTTTCAGGAACATCTTCATCTTTTAATGTATCAAATTTAGGGAAAGACCTTAAATTCTCCACCGTCACCTCTACATCCAAAATGCCGTTCTGATAGGTGGAATCCAAATCGGCACTCACCTTGTAATCAAGAATATGCGTTTTGGGTTGGGTGTAAAGTGTGATGCCGCGTTCAATGCCGCTTAGCCGCCAGAAATCCTGGCACTCGAAATAGGAACCGTCGCTCCATTTGAAAACCTGCAGTGCGATGAGATTGCGTTCACCGAAGCGCACAAATTGGGTGATGTCAAATTCGGAATTGGTCTTGGCATCTTCGCTGTAGCCTACAAAATGCCCGTTCACCCAAAGGTAAAAACAGGATTTTGCACCGCCGATATTGATAATGACCTGTTGGTCTTCCCATTTTTTGTCAATATCTACCCACTTGCGGTAGCTGCCCACGGCATTCCCTTTCACGGGCACTTTCGGCAGCTGGCTATTGTCGAAATCGTTGGTGGTGTTCACATAGACAGGCACGCCGAAGCCATTTAGCTCCCAGTTGCCGGGTACGGGAATAGAATCCCAATTACTGTCGTCATAGTCCATACGAAAGAAATCGTTAGGACGTTCGTCGGCGTTGGGCACGTAGCGGAAATTCCAAATACCATCCAGCCGAACAAAGTAGGAGTCCCCAGAATGAGGATCGAAAACGTCTTCCTTGATAAAGGGGTCGTTTTGCGGAATATTCGCCCGCGGATAGAGTTTATTCACCTCGAACACGGCGGGATCCTGCCATTCGGTGAAGGTCTGCGCGGAGAGGCCGAGGCAGAGGCTATATATAATTAAATGAAGCAGGATCTTTTTCATTGTGAAATTTTGTGGGCAAAGATACATTTATTGTTGTTTCATCCGTGCGGAAATTTTGAGTATCTTTGCGCTTTGAATTTTTTGTTTGGCTGAATCATTTAATAATATGTCAAGAAACGAGCAAGAATTGGACGGCGTCACCCTGTTGGGCAACCAGAACACGCACTACAGTTACGACTACACGCCGGATGTTTTGGAGACTTTTGAGAACAAACATCCTGAGAACGAATATATTGTAACCCTCGATTGCCCTGAGTTCACGTCGTTGTGTCCCAAAACGGGCCAGCCTGACTTTGGCCACATCATCATCAACTACATCCCCCGCGTGCGCATGGTTGAGAGCAAGAGCCTCAAACTGTATCTGTTCAGCTTCCGCAACCATGGCGACTTCCATGAGGATTGTGTCAACATCATCATGAAAGACCTGGTGAAACTGATGGATCCCAGATACTTGGAGGTCATCGGGCTGTTCAACCCACGTGGCGGCATCTCCATCAAGCCGTTCGCCAACTATGGTGACGCAGAGCATCAAGAGATGGTAAGACAGCGTCTGTTAGCCAATTTTCATCAAAAATAGACGCCATGGAGAAGAATTCCGTCATTGTCATCTCCGGCGGCATGGACTCCACCACCATGCTGTACGAATATCGCGAGCAGATTGCGCTGGCCGTCACCTTCGACTATGGCTCCACGCAGAACGCCCGCGAGCGAGAGTTTGCCATTTTGCATTGCCAACGTCTGGGCATCCGGCATCTTATTATCCCATTGGACTTTATGCACCAATACTTCAAGAGTGCCCTGTTGATGTCGCCGGAGGATATTCCCGAAGGGAACTACGATGACGAGAACATGAAATCGACGGTAGTGCCCTTCCGCAACGGCATCATGCTAGCCATTGCTTGCGGTCTGGCGGAGAGCAACGGCCTCACACGCGTGATGATCGCCAACCATGCCGGCGACCATGCCATCTATCCCGACTGCCGTCCCGGGTTCGTCCGGGCGATGTCGGACGCGATGTACGCCGGAACCTATGAGCATGTGGAGGTCTTTGCCCCATATACCGGATTGAGCAAAAAGGAGATAGCCCTGCGCGGCAAAGATCTGGGCATTGACTATAGCGAAACCTACTCCTGCTACAAAGGCGGCGAGAAGCATTGCGGCAAATGCGGTACCTGCCGCGAGCGCATCGAAGCCCTCCACGACGCCGGCATCAACGACACGACAGAATACGCGTGATGCGTGCCGTGGGCGATTGATTATTAACTTCAGGAGTAAAGAACTAAGTAGTTAAGAAGTTAAAGAACTAAGAAACTTAGAGATTTGAGATTGACTTCGATTTTTAATTGTTAATTATTAATTGTAAATTGTAAATGTATTACGTACGAAAAACCCTTGAAATATCCTCCTGTCACCAGTTGTATCTGGACTATGCCAGCAAATGTGAGAATCTGCATGGCCACAATTGGAAAATCAATGTCTATTGCAGGGCCAAAGAGCTGGACAGCAACGGCATGGTGTGCGATTTTACAGAAATCAAACGTCTGATACACGGCCGGATAGACCATCAGAACCTCAATGAGATTCTGGACTTCAACCCTACAGCCGAGAATCTGGCCCGCTGGATTGTGGAAACCGTGCCACAGTGCTACCGTGCTGACGTGTGGGAATCGCGTGACAACAAGGCATCCTATATTGTTGACGACGCACCTCAAAATTTCGATTAGATGTACCGTATAAACGAGATTTTCTACTCCTTGCAGGGCGAGGGCTTCCATACGGGCACGCCCGCTGTGTTCGTACGCTTCAGCGGATGCAATCTGCATTGCACCTTCTGCGACACGCAGCATCAGGAGGGACAGATGATGTCGCTGCCGGAAATTGTCGGCGAAGTGAACAAATATCCGAACGCACAGCTGGTGGTGCTCACGGGCGGCGAGCCGTCGCTGTTTGTAGATGATGCTTTCGTGCGCACGCTCAAGGCGGAGACGGGTAGGAGAGTGGCCATCGAAACCAACGGCACTCGCCCGCTGCCGCCGTCCATTGATTGGGTGACGCTCTCCCCGAAGGAGGCGTTTGAGGGCGGCGACAACGAACCCTGTGTGCTCACCCGTTGCGACGAGCTGAAAGTGGTCTATTGCGGACAGAACCTGCAGGAGTACAACGAGATACAGGCGAAGCATCGTTTTCTTCAACCCTGTTATGATGAGGATCCTGTCAAGTGCAGGACCAACAGGGATGCCTGCGTGCAGGCGGTGCTCTCGAATCCCGGCTGGCGACTCTCTTTGCAGGTACACAGGGTGCTGGGAGTGAGATGAGGGTGGTTGTAACCCGTTTGTACTCTCCCGAAGGATTGCTCTCTCACCAATTTGACTCTAATCCGGAAAGTGACTTTTCTACCAAATATATATGCGATGGGGATGTGTTGACAAATCCCGGCAAGTGGCATACGAGCGTAAAAGGTCAATGATCCTATGAGGGTTGTTGAAATTCACTATGACAAATAAGTAGCGTTCACCATCCAGTAGGTTGATATACAGATGGTAGGGGTTAATTCCTAAATGTCTGGTGAATTCGAGATCTTTGATTTGGGTCCAAGGGAAAACCTCTGTTTCATTCGTGTCCATCCATTCTTTTCCGACAAGTTTTTTCGCGCCGAAAACCGTCACGCCATCTGGAGCTATCGTGATATAATGTTTTGTGTCTTTCTTGCCCAACAGTAAAAACAGACATCCCATGGCAGCCCAAATGGCTGGGACTATCAGGGCAATATATGCTTTAATAATGATGAGGTAGATACCAAATCCAAGGGCCATTAACAAAGCCATCAGGCCTCCCATAACGGCACTGGCCAATCTTCCCTTCAGGTGGAAAGTGTAGGTTCCGTATCTTTCGCCATTTTCATCCATTGAAAACATTCTTAATGCATGACGCCGCAAAAGTACAAAAAATGTTATTTTTGCATCGTAAAGAATACAAATTATGAAACGACTTTCTTTCATCCTCATATTGATGTCTCTTTATGTGTGTGGTGTTCATGCGCAACGTTATTGGCCTGTCACTTGTTCAGAATCAGGCTTGAAAGGAAAAGTGCATGAAGTGGTCACGATGACGCATTTTCCCGAAGATTCCACAGGACTTGGTTTGAAGATGGTGATTGAAACCCGTTTGTACTCTCCCGAAGGATTGCTCACACACCAATTCGAGTCTAATCCAGGAAGTGACCTCTCTACCGAATACATATACGATGGGGAGGTGTTGACAGATGTGTATTTCAATGCGGATGGAGAATACCACGCTCGATATTACTATTCAGACGGGGTACCTTCCATGATCGTTGTTTCTTCAAAACAAGACGATTACATCTGGCCGAATGATACAATAATGGTCTCATATGAAAATGGCAAGCTGAGGTTTACGCCTTCAGAAAACCTTTTCATACATGATATTTTCTTTCCCTCATATACTGATAACACTCTAATGGAATCTGAAGTAGTCGAATACGATGAAGTCGGCAACTGGATATTTCGCAAACAGGGTAATCATTCGCAAACTCGATATATTGTTTACTGGTAACAACAAGCAATGATTTTTGAAATGAACCCAACAATCTCCGCATCCGAAACCATCGCCTACCTCGAATCCCTGCGCAACGAGAAGCAGCGGGGCGTGCTGATGCGGTTTTTCAAGACGGGACCGGGACAGTATGGCGAAGGGGATGAGTTCCTTGGCCTGAAAGTTCCACAAACCCGCGAGGTGGTGAAAGCCATCGCCAAGGATTTCTCGCTTGAGGAGGTGCCCGAGCTGCTGATGTCGAAATGGCACGAGGTGCGGCTCTGTGGTCTGCTGATCCTCGTCGCAAAGTTCGAGAAATTAGCCACAAAACGGTTGGCTAACAATGCGGAAGCAGCACGCCAGAGGGACGAAATCCTCACCCTGTATCTACAATACGCCGAACAGGCTAACAACTGGGACTTGGTGGATTTGTCAACCCATAAGATACTGGGCAACTGGCTGTTACTTCCTACTTTCCTCGGCGGTGGCGAGCTGGGTATGCATGAGGACTACAAGGTGCAGGTAATGGACGATTTGGCCGCCAGTCCCTGCCTCTGGAAACAACGCATGAGCATGGTCTGTACATGGAAAACCTTGCAGCGGGGCGACTATTGGTGGTGCCTTCGCTATGCAGAAGTACACCTGCATCACCCGCACGACCTGATGCAGAAGGCGGTCGGATGGATGCTCCGCGAGATGGGCAAACGCATCAGCATGGATATGCTGCGTGAGTTCCTCCAACTGCATGCCCACGAGATGCCCCGCACAGCCCTCCGCTACGCCATCGAACAGATGGATGATGAGGAGCGGAGAATGTGGATGAAGCGTTTTTAATTTTCGGCTTATGCAATATTGCGGCATTAGGGTCGTTAATTTTTTTTGTATTTTTGTGTGCTTTTTCACGATACACATATCGTTGCGGCATTTTGTTTTAAATTAAAGACTTATGAAAAAAAATCTGCTTTTGAGTGTTATAATTTCGATGGTCGCTTGTATGGCTGTCGCGCAGGAGGAGCAGGACTGGCGGCAGGTGTTCCCGCGCCATGAGCTCAGCCTCGGAATCGGAGACCCGGCAATGGCCAATTTCCAGAAAGGATGGCTGTTTGACAAACTGATTTGGGACCGTTGGTATGATCAAGGGGACAATCTCAACGATTGGTTCAATCCTGTTCGCTACCATAGCGACTACATCGCCACCTGCCCGATCAGTTTGGGATACATGTTCCGCCTGCGAAAATTCCTATGGTTAGGTGCATCCGTCTCCTACATGGGCACCTTTGGCAAGGTGTTTGACGCACGCGACAACAGCTTCATCTGCAACCATACTGAGACGCAGGTCGCCTTCCTGCCCTCCATCCGTTTCTCTTATCTGAATAAGAAATATGTGACGCTCTATTCCGGCGTGTCAACCGGTTTCTTGCTTAATTTCGAAAAGGAGGACGGACCCGTGGATATCTATCTCCATCCCGCCTGGCAATTCACATTTTTCGGTATCTCCGCAGGCCACAAGTTCTACGGCTTCACTGAGATCGGATGCGGGTTCAAGGGCTTCATCCACGCGGGCATCGGCTACCGCTTCAATGCAAAGAACGAGTAAAACCTTTAAACATCTCAGATTATGAAAAAGATATTTTCTATAATGATAATCAGCCTGTTGGCGATAGGTTCGTTTATAGGCTGCACGGTGGAAAAATCCGACTATGCTAAAAACAACCCGATGAAACAAGCCTACAGCATTTTCCAATACTGGCAGTACGGCTTATGTAACACACAGATGCGCTTCGCCAATGTGGCGTTCAATTTCAACACATGGCTTTCCGCCGATGAGGGTGCGAAAGACTCCCTCGCCCAGAAATATTTCAAGGATATCACCATCCGTGAAAACGGCGGCGGATCCTGGTCGTTGCTCTCCAAAGGCGTCGAGAAATGTGTCATTGAGACCAATAACCAGAATTTGAGCGCTGTGGGTGCCCTATGGACGGTTACGGAGAAGGAGATTTTGGTGAACTATGTTCCGAATAGCGGTAATCATGAATTTAATAGCATGTACAGCTTCACTTCTAATGCCACAACAGCTACAGTCGAATGCCTGCAGCAGGGCTCCTGGTTTGTGAATGTCAATTTTAATCCGGCGGTGGATTCTTTCATACTGGGTGGACCCAAGCCCCATTTGTCGGTTGTATATGCCACACCGGACCAGTCTGTCATCCGCGACCTTCGTAACGGCAACTATACGATGACAGGAGACGGTTTTTTCACGTTTGCCTCAATGCCACCATATTATAGCGATGAGAATCAGGAAGTTGTCGGACTCTATTTCCAAATAGAAGAACCTTTGTTCTGCAACGGGAAAGACACCTGGAACGCGGGTGTGTCAAACATTTCAGTAGTGAAGGGCTCTTATGATACCGCATCCCCCGAGGAAGTGACGGTAAAAGCGGAATTCCTGCAAAAGGAGAAGCCTACGGTAAAGCTTTATGCCTATGATCGTTGGGCCATTTGTACATACAACACCTCGAATATTCAAATGGATTTATCCGAATAAGATAATTCCTTTGGGAATAATTTTTGCGGCTTGTGTTGCTAATGTGCAGCATTAGCCGCTTTTTTTGTATTTTTGCGGCTGAAAAAAATGATGTCCGACAATCTCTTCCTGTTACTTTGCTTTGTTGCCGCACTTCTTCTGCCGCGCATTCCTGTTGTCGGCAAGTTCTTCAACATCATAAACACGGCGCTCCACGAGTTGGGCCATGCTATAGTAGCGCTTTGCACCGGAGGACAGGTCAATAAAATTGAGCTTTTCAAAGACACCTCCGGCACGACGACCACCCATACCGACGGGCGTTTTTCCGCCGTGCTGACCTCGTTAGCCGGTTATCCGTTTGCGGCGTCGGTGGCCTGGCTCTCCTTTTACCTGATTGAACAGGGTGCCGCCCAAGGGTTGGTTGTGGGCCTGTCGGTCCTTTTTTTCATCATGTTGCTGTTTTGGATCCGAAATCCCTATGGTGTGTTGTGGGTGTTCCTGTTTTGCGGAGTGAACGTATGCCTGTTTTATTTCGGCGGCGAGGAATATGTGCCGTATGCGGCCCTCTTTTACGCGATGATGATTTTAGTGGAGTCGGTGACCTCCTCATTGGTGCTGCTGGTGCTTACCGTCCGAGATCCGCAAAAGGCCGGCGATGCCGCCAATCTGGCCAAGTTCACCCACGTGCCGGCCTTCGTTTGGGGACTGCTGTTTGCCGCCTATACGGGATGGGTGGTTTATAAGGTGGTGGAGATGCTCTTCTTATAATCTTTTTTTGTATCTTTGCCCGCCTTTTAGGTTTCGAATTTTAATGTTAACATTTAAAAAATAAGATTATGGAAAAAGCTCAAATGAGAGAAGTTATCGCCAAGCGAGTGGCTAAGGAACTCAAGGATGGCGATGTTGTCAATCTGGGTATTGGTCTCCCGACAATGGTACCCAACTATTTGCCGAAAGATGTGCATGTGATTCTCCAGACTGAGAATGGCATGATTGGTATGGGACCCACTCCCGAGGAAGGCAAGGAGGATGACAACCTGATCAACTCCGGCGGCGGCTACATCACCGCACAGCCCGGTGCCGTCTCTTTCAGTTCCGCTGATTCCTTCGCTCTGATCCGCGGCGGTCATGTGGATGCCACCGTGCTGGGTGCTATGCAGGTGGACGAACACGGCGACATTGCCAACTGGATGATCCCTGGCAAGCTCACCCCGGGTATGGGTGGTGCTATGGACCTTCTGGTGGGTGCCAAGACGGTCATCGTCGCGATGGAGCACACCCAGAAAGGCAACCCGAAGATCCTCCACAAATGCAACCTGCCCCTCACCGCAATGGGTGCTGTCAATATGATCGTGACTGAGATGGGTGTCATGGTGGTCACCGACAAAGGCTTGGTGCTCACAGAATTGCATCCTGAATTCACCGTTGAGGACGTGAAGGCTGCCACCGAAGCCGACTTCACCGTCTCCCCGGACCTCAAACCCATGCAGCTGGACTAAGGCGAAAGCATGAAGTGTAAAAGTATTAAAGTATAAAAGTGTGAAAGTAAGATTTTGATTTATAACAGTTTTTCACATTACAAGCCTATTACTTTACCACTTTGTCACTTTACCACTTTTCCCTACCAATTATAGCATATTATCAATTTTAACAACAAATACTGAACAATGGATTTTAGCTTAAACAAAAGAGAAGAACTTTTTCTGCAAATGATTCGCAAGTTCGCTGCTGAAGAGGTGCAGCCTCTTGCCGCCGATGTGGACGATCAGGAACGCTTCCCTGTGGAAACGGTTGAGAAGATGGCCAAGATCGGCATTATGGGCATCCCTATTCCCGTGCAATACGGCGGTCAGGGCGCCACGAATCAGATGTATATTATGGCAGTGGAGGAACTGTCCAAGGTGTGTGCCACCACGGGTGTGATTGTGAGTGCACACACGTCGCTCTGTATGAATCCGATTCTGGAATTCGGCACAGAGGAACAGAAAATGAAATATCTGCCTAAGCTGGCTTCCGGCGAATGGATTGGCGCCTTTGGTCTGACCGAGCCCAATGCCGGCACGGACGCCGCCATGCAGCAGACCACAGCCGTATTGGACGGCGACGAATGGGTGCTCAACGGCAGCAAGATATTCATCACCAACGCGGGTT
>JBGUMF010000031.1:0-16915 GCA_045116675.1 Bacteroidales bacterium | reverse complement strand
CCTAACATCACGGAGCTGCCGCCCGCCGCCAAAGCCTTCACGATGTCGCCGGAGTAGCGGATGCCACCGTCGGCGATGAGCGGAATGTCATAGGCTTGAAGGGCTTTATACACACCATAAACGGCACTGAGCTGGGGCACACCCACACCCGCGACCACGCGCGTGGTGCAGATGGAACCCGGTCCGATACCCACTTTCACGGCGTCGGCACCGTTGTCGGCCAACATCTGTGCGGCCTCGCCGGTGGCGATATTGCCCACTACAACATCCACGTTCGAGAAGTTCTTCTTAATTTCCAGTAAGGTGTTGATGACATTCCGGGAGTGTCCGTGGGCGCAATCGAGCACCAGGGCATCCACGCCGGCCTCCACCAAAGCCTCGGCACGCTGCACGGCATCGGCGGTGATACCCACGCCGGCAGCCACCCGCAAGCGGCCCAGCTGGTCCTTGCAAGCGTATGGTTTGTCCTTCGCCTTGGTGATGTCTTTATATGTGATAAGCCCCAGAAGCGTGCCGTCCTCGGCCACCACGGGCAGTTTCTCGATCTTGTATTGCTGCAGGATATCGCTGGCCTCGTTCAAACCCGTGTTGCGCGTCGTGGTGATGAGGTTTTCCTTCGTCATCACCTGGTCGATGGGCTTACGCAACTCTTTCTCGAAACGGAGGTCGCGGTTGGTGACGATGCCGATGAGCTTGTTCTGTCCGTCCACCACCGGGATGCCGCCGATGTGGTATTCCGCCATGATGCGCATCGCGTCGCCCACCGTCTTGTCGGCGGTGATGATGACGGGCGAGTTGATCATGCCGTTTTCGGCCCTTTTCACCGAGGCCACCTGACGTGCCTGGTCTGCAATCGTCATATTCTTGTGAATCACGCCGATACCTCCCTCACGGGCGATGGCAATGGCCATGTTGGCCTCCGTCACCGTGTCCATGGCGGCGGAAACGAACGGCAAATTCAGCATGATGTTACGCGTGAAACGCGTCTGAAGGCTGACCTCTTTGGGTAAAACATCGGAATAAGCGGGAATCAACAGGACGTCGTCAAACGTCAGTCCGTCAAGAGCAATTCTATCTGTAATAAAAGACATAATAACATACTTTTTATTACGTGCAAAAATAATATTTTTTTGCAAACGGACCGATGAAAAAAACCATAAAAAAGGTTATTTTTGCAAGCCCATTTCAAATGGGATGCAATTGTTTAATTATCAAAATCATATAAAAATGAAAAAGGTTATCCATACCGACAAGGCTCCCGCCGCTATCGGTCCCTACAGCCAAGCTATCGAGGCCAATGGCATGTTGTTTATTTCAGGTCAGATTCCCGTTGACCCTGCCACCGGCATCGTGCCCGAAGGCATCAAGGCCCAAACGGAACAGGTGATGAAGAACATCGCCGCCATCCTTCTGGAAGCCGGCTATTCATTCGACGATGTGGTGAAAACCACCTGCCTGTTGAGCGACATCGCCAACTTCGCCCCCATGAACGAGGTGTATTCCCAATATTTCCTCGTCAACGCACCGGCTCGCGCTGCCTTTGCCGTCCGCGACCTGCCCAAAGGCGTTTTGGTGGAAATCGAAACCATAGCTGTGAAGTAGCCGTTAGCCATTAGCCTTTGGCCATTAACTAAAGCTATTAGCCAACAGCCATTGACCAATCGCCAAAAGCCAACATGAACTATCTTACCGTCAATAATGTATCCAAGTCTGTAGGGGAAAAACGACTGTTCCAGAACATCACCTTCGGCTTGGAGAAAGGCCAGAAGAGCGCACTCATCGCCCGCAACGGTACGGGCAAGAGCACGCTCCTGAACATTATTGCCGGACGCGACGTGCCTGACGAAGGCCAGGTGGTAATCCGCAACGACATTGTGGTCTCCTACCTGCCCCAGATGGACGGCTTCAATAATGACGATTCCGTGCTCAACGCCCTGTTCGATGAAGAGACGCCCGTGGTGCGCGCCGTGAAAGAGTATGAAACCTGCATCTCCCTGCTGGAGCGAAACCGGCACGAACAGGTACCCCAGAAACGCATGGACGACGCCATCCTTGAGATGGACCGCCTCAATGCCTGGGACTATGAATCCAAAGTAAAAGAGATTCTTTCCAAATTTGGAATTCAAGATATTTTCAAGAATATCAACGAGTTGTCAGGTGGACAACGCAAGAAGGCCGCGCTAGCCAAAACCCTCATCGCCGACACCGACCTCCTCATCCTCGACGAGCCGACCAACCATCTGGACGTGGAAATGATCGAATGGTTGGAAAACTACCTCTCCTCCGCCAACATCACCCTGCTGATGGTGACGCACGACCGCGCTTTCCTGGACAAGGTCTGCAGCGACATTTACGAGCTGAGCAACGGCAATTTGTATCACTATAGGGGCAAATACGACTATTTTGTGGAGAAAAAGGCGGAACGGCTGGCTAACGAAGCGGCGGAGCATGACCGTCTGCGTAACCTTTATCGCCGCGAGCTGGAGTGGGTACACACCTCTCCGCAAGCCCGCACAACCAAAGCCCGCGCACGCATCAACCAGTTTGAACAACTGCAGGAACAAATGGACCGCAAGGTGGAGGCCGCCCCCGAAGCCTTCAAAGTGCAATCCGAACGCATCGGGCACAAGATATTGGAAATCAGCCATCTGGATTTTGCCTATCCCGACCAGACCATCATCCGGGATTTCTCCTATATTTTCAAAAAAGGGGAAAAATGCGGCATCGTAGGCAAAAACGGCACTGGGAAAAGCACGTTTTTGAAGATGATTATGGGCGAAGTGAAACCCGACGGCGGCAAAATCACACCCGGACTGACCATCCAGTTCGGCTATTTTTCCCAAAACGGCATGGAGTATGCCGGCAATAAAATCGTGCTGGAGCTGGTCAAAGAACACGCCGAGGTGATCCGCATGGACAACGGCAACTATATCAGCGCCGCCCAGTTTTTGAATCATTTCGGATTCCCGTTTAGTCAGCAATACACCTATTATCAGGACCTTAGCGGTGGTGAAAAACGTAAGCTCCATCTGCTCATCACCCTCCTCAAAAACCCCAACTTCCTCATTCTGGACGAGCCCACCAACGATTTCGACATTGACACCCTGAACCTTTTGGAGGACTTCCTGACAAACTTCGGGGGTTGCATGATCATCGTTTCCCACGACCGCTGGCTCATGAACAAGCTGGTGGACCATATCTTTGTTTTTGAAGGAGACGGAAAAATCAAAGACTATTACGGCAATTACACCGAATACCGCCAGATGAAGGACAAGGAGATGCGTATCCAAAAGCGTATCGAGAAGGCCAACCGGCCCGTGGAGGAGAAGGCTGTGCGGGAGACCCCAAAGAACAAGTTGAGTTACAAGGAAAAAAGGGAATTGGAGACGTTGGAGACAGAAATTGAAGAATTGGAACGGGAAAAAACCGAAATCGAGGGCAAGATGAGTGCGGGGCAAGGCACGGCGGACGAGTTTGCCGAATGGGGCCGTCGCTATGCGGAAATCAAAACCGTTTTGGAAGACAAGTCCAACCGGTGGCTGGAATTGAGTGAAAAAGACGCATAATATGATATTCAACCAATATTTTTACCATCCGGATCTGACACAACCCGTGGTGACCCTCAGCCAGGAGGAGTCGGAGCATTGCGTGCGGGCACTGCGGCACCGCGCGGGCGACGAGGTCCTGCTGACCGACGGACTGGGCAACGAGGCACGCGCCATCATCCTGACCGACAACCCCAAAGCGTGCCAAGCGGAGTTGCACGATGTGCGCAGCGTGAAAGACACAAGCGCCCATCGGCTGCATTTAGCCATCGCACCCACCAAAAACATCGACCGTATCGAGTGGCTGGTGGAGAAATGCGTGGAGCTGGGCATCGAATCCATCCATTTTATCCTTTGCGACAATTCGGAGCGGCCGCGCGTCAACATGGACCGGATGCGGCGCATCGCAGTGTCGGCCCTCAAGCAGTGCCAGACCACCTGGCTGCCGCCGATGGAGCTGGTATCCTACCGCGAATTTCTGGAATCGCACGCCCAGATGCCCGCGGACAAGTACATCGCCTGGTGCGACGACGAGAACACCCGGCAGCTGGCACGGGAGAATTTCTCGCACGAAGATGTAATCCTGCTCATCGGGCCGGAAGGCGACTTCAGTGCGGCGGAAATCGAGACGGCCCGACAGCATGGCTATACGGAGGTGAAGCTGGGCAACCGCCGCCTGCGCACAGAGACCGCTGGACTGTACGGTTGTCTCCTGATGGCTGTGAAAGATATTTAACAACCTTTTATTCAAGAAAACATATTGATTATGAAAAAAATAACCCTGTTTCTGTCTTTTCTCCTGATATTGCAAATCGGTGTGCATGCGCAGGATGTGAACCCTAAAGTGCAACTCGCAGTCCGCGCCGGCCTTAACGGTGCCACGCTGCTGATTCCCAACAGCACGATTCAGAATGAGAGTGTCTTCGGATATTCGTCAAACCAGAAACTGAAAATCGGTGCCACTGCCGGACTGGTAGTGGATATTCGGCTGAGGGAAAAACTGTATTTGCAAACCGGAGTGCTTTATTCGTGGCAGCGACTGAAACAGACCCAGAACGCCCAATATTCCGACACCAACGCTGTCCGGCATTCAATTGCCTCTGACAATCTCTACACCACCCACCATCTGAAGGTCCCGCTGATGTTTTTCTACCATTCTTCTGAAGCCAAAAACCATTTTGTGGCAGGGGCAGGCCTTTTTGTGGATGTGGCGATGGCCGGCAAGCTCAGCTACAACGGCTCGGAAGTCCTGACAAATGAGGATAAAGTCATCTCGAACATGTTGGAAGGCGAACTCGAATTGTACAAACCGGGTAAAAAGGAAATCTACTATTGCGAAGCCAACGACAACACCTTTCAGCATTACGCGTTAGTCCAGGATAAGATTCTCCAACGGCTGGATTTCGGCGTTGGCATGGAACTGGGTTATCAAATTTCGCAGTTCTACATCGGAGTGCACGCTGATTTCGGCCTGCTGAACAGCATGAATCCGAAATTCACCCAACACAAATACGTGCAGCGGAATCTGAATTTCCAAGTGGTTTTAGGGTATAAAATAAATTAAAAAGGAAAAGGAATTTTAACGTCTTACATTCCCTCGCTCTCGCAATAAGTCTCCCCGGTGCAGACCACCAAGTCGGCGCGGCGGCATTTCTCATCCTGCGGCAGCTGGCGTGACATGCGCAATAGGACCTCATCCCGCGTTAGTTCAGGATTGCGGGCAAGAATGCGTCGGATGCGCAGCTCCAACGGCGCATCCGCCACAATGATTTTGTCGAAATAGGAGGTCAACCCGCCCTCGAAAATGATGGCCGACTCCATAATGACCGCTTTCGACGACTGTCTTTCCGCCCATTCGTCAAACATCCGCATAACCGCCGGGTGAACAAGCTTGTTCAACTGCTCCAGCCTGTCGGGATGTTTGAACACCAACGCCGCCATCTTTTTAAAATCCAACTGATTATCGGTGAAAATCCCCTCACCGAATAGTTGGCGTAATTGTTGGACGAAGAGGGGATCGCGATAGAGCTTCTTGGCTTCGTCATCGGCATAGAAAACGGGAACACCCATTTGTACAAAATGCTTGGACAAATAGGTCTTCCCGGTACCGATACCGCCCGTAAGGGCTATTTTATACATTTTTATCGCAAATAGAACGTGATCACCTCGGGCGACTCCACCGCAACCAATTCGGAACCATAGCAATGGGCCACCAGATAGTCGCGCATCTCCTTGCTGGAGAAGGTGTAAACCGTGACTTTGTGCTTGGGCTTGATGAGATCGCTGACGGAAATATACACCGTCCGATCCTTGTTGGAGAAGGGCTTCATCAGATATTTCAGCCCCTTCTGGTTGAAGGTCAGGGCCACCACGGTGTCGGAAACCGTCACCGACTTCTTACCCTCCGGCAGGTTGTAGCATTGGACCTTGAAATCCAAGGTCACACGGTAATCCTTGGAAAAGGTCACCACAACCCATCCGAGTGCCGCGATAATCAGGCACACCAGAAAGGCGAGAGGCGGTAATTTCAGTTTCTTGCTGTTACTCATGGAACTATTGATTGTCTTTGTTCTTGGCGGCATTCCGCGCCATGTTTTCATCCACTGCGATGGCCGCTTTGTCAACTTCAATGCGCACATCGTTGGCAATCTCAATAACAAAGGTGGACTCTTTCACATCCACAATCTTACCATGAATACCACCAATGGTCGTGACCTTGTCACCTTTTTCAAGGCTTTTTCTGAATTCTTCCACCTGTTTCTGTTTTTTGCGCTGCGGAAGAATCATGAAAACGTAGAAAATCACGAAAATGGCGATGAGAAAAATCCACATCATACCACCACCGCCTGGAGTCGGAGCATTACCGGATGCTTGTAAAAGAGGGAAAATGTTTGTCATAATGAAAATTTTAAAGGTTAATAAATAAATGTCTTATTTTGAACTGGTTACGTTTGCCGTGATAACCAAAATCGTTTCTGCCGGATAGGTGTTGGCCCCAACAAGAATCCGTTTCGTGACTTTCCCCTCCTGCGATTTGGAATTGAAAGTCACCTGAATCTCGCCCGATTCACCCGGACGAATGGGCGCTTTCGGGGGCACAGATGTGGTACATCCGCACGTGGCCTCGGAGGAATAGATGATCAGATTGGACTTGCCGGTGTTTTTGAACTTGAACGAATAGGTCAGCACCTCACCCTTCACCACTTCTCCGAAATCATATTGGGTGGTTTCAAAAGTGATGACCGGCAACTTTTCGGCCTGCTTTTTGGATAATCCATTGGCTGTCTGCGGAATATGAACATCCGAAACCTGGAAGTCACCCTCCTTGGCCGGCTTCTGATGACAGGAAGCTCCAACAAACAGTGCCATAATGATGAACAGGTAAATATTTTTTCTCATAACTAGGTTTAATTTTGATAAAGACCCCGCCCCGTCTTGTGCAGTTTGCCCTGATCGCGAAGGTCCACAATCATACGATCCAGAATACCGTTGACAAACACTTTGCTTTTGTCGGAACTGTAATCTTTTGCCAAGTCAATGTATTCATTCAACGTCACTTTGAGCGGAATAGTGGGAAACTCCATAAACTCGCAGATGGCCATTTTCATCAGCAGAATGTCCATGCCGATCACACGGTCCAGCTCCCAATTCTGCAATTTGGACTCAATCAACGCCTCATATTCGGCATCATGCTCAAGGGTCTTGCGGAAAAGTTCCCGGCAAAATTGCACATCCTCCACATCATCCTTGAAGAGCTTCTGAATCTTGCAATCGTCACCCTTGGTGGCTTTGAACTCCCCGACATTTTTATAAAACATGGCAAGTGCCTCCTCGTAATCGTCTAACCAGTTCGGGTTTTTCTCACCGAAAAACCACCGTATGAAATCATTATTGGCGATGATATTTTGGATGATGTTATACACCAGCTGGCGGTCCTCCTCGTAACTCCTCTCCGGATTGGCCATATAGGCGATGTACTCCTCGCTCTCTTCAATTTCGTGGAACAGCTTCACAATGAAATCCGTATCGTTGGTCCAATTGATATGATGTTGGGGAAACAGGACTTTTAGGGTTTTGTTATCCTCCATCTGCTGGATGATGCGGTTGTCCACGAACTTGGTGTTAGGGTTCAGATCCTCGAAGGTGGGGTTGTGCTTGCCCTTCAAGTCTTCCAACTTGTTGCGCCGGTAATAGGTCACCTCGGGCAACATGGAAAAGAACCACAGGAACAGGGTGTAACAGTCTTTCACCGTCTGTATCAGATCCTTTTCCGCCGTCAGGGCGTTTTCAAAGGGCTTCATGCTGTGAGCATAGAGCGCCTGCATGGTTTTGGTTCTCAAATATCGTCTGCTGACCATGAGTGTTTGTTTGAGGATGGTTAATTATTTGAGTGTGAAATAGCTTTCGCCTAAGAACTGGTCATCGGTAAACACCTGCACCACATATTTGCCCTTGATGGCTTTGTCGTCCGACATCAAATCCCACGTCAAGGTCACGTTTTGCGCCTTGTTGTTGTAATTGACCACCGACTTGGACGAATACTGCAGCCTTTGGCCGTCGTGCACGAAAGAGTAAGTCTCGCCGGAACCGGGGGTGAGTACCTTACCTGTACCCGGGACCGCAATACGGCAATACACATTGACCGGACCGGGCTCGATAAGGGAGTTTTCGCCCAAAATCAGCGTCGTTTTGATGCGTTTCACCCGCGTGGCTTTGTCGGTAACCTCCTCATCGCCTTTGGCGCGGACCAAATAGCCGGCACTGTGGATGTTATATGCCTTATAGACAGCAGCACCCGTGATCTTGGCCGTCAAGTCCTCATTCGACTTCTGGATGTCGGCCTTCTCTTGACGCTCCTGCTCCAGATTGGCCTTCACTTGGGTGTTCTCGTCTTTCAAGGCCTGGTTTTCCTGATACAGCTTATCCATCTCCTTCACATACTCCTGTGAAATGTTCTGCAGACGCTCCAGCTGGCGTTTGATTTTCCGGTAGTCGGCCTGCGAATTGATGAGCTGTTCGATTTCGGCGGCATTGGCCATAATGAGGCTGTCCTTCTCGCTCAGCTGCGCTGACAAATCGCCATATTGGGCTTTGATTTTCTCATGTTCGGCCAACAGGGAATCCAATTCGGATTTGAGTTCCAAATTGTTGTTTTCCACCTTGGTGTATTCCTTGTTCATCACCGGTTTGGCAAAGAAAGCCAAATAAAGTGTAGTGCAGAAAAACAGACCTGCCAAGATACCTAAAATCGCCACCCATTTTTTCAACGGGTTGGTTTCGTTTGTGTTAGACGGATTGTTGTTAAAAGAGCTTGTGCTTTCCATTTTTATGTTTTTTTTATTTTTTCAATTAAAAATCTTGTTGAATAACGAGTTTATAACGGTTAAATTGTAATTTCTTCGCTATTTTTCTTCCAAATACCGGGCCAAATCTTTCGGCAGATAAAATGTTTTGTTTTCCGGCATATACACGATGACCGAAGAAAGTTCCACCTGTTGTTTTTTATTGATGGTGAAATAATTCGTATAACTGGGTATTTCCAAGGTCTTCTTTTTGTTTTTGACTACAAGCACCATCTGGTTGGGTGCGAGACTGTCAATTCGGGTGGTGTAGCCGGCAAACACCGTATGATGATCGGCATAGATTTCCGAAGTCAGCTTGGGCAGTGAGTCCGTCAGGTTGAGCTGGCGACAGAGGTATTGGTGCATCTGCTCGTTGGTGATATAACCGTTTTCCACATCGTTTTGCGGATGGTACATGGCGTAGAACACATTCTCCATCGTATGGCCGAAGGTGGTAAATCCAAAGTAGGTGCGTCCGTAAAGTATCTGGCTGAGCATCCGATCCATAGCAAGGTTCTGCTTGCGCTGCTCTTTGGGAATGGGGGATTTGTCGTAATCCTTGGCCGTTTGCAAATATTGGATCTCGACAGATGAAATTTGAACGTTGTAATATTTCATGATGAGGGCCGGCCAGTCGGTCGTGTCGGCCTCCTTCAGCATCTCGCCCATCGACCAGGTGGTGAGCTTATAGTCATCAACCGGCGACATGAGCTCCTGGAGGGATTTCTTGTCATAGCCTTTGTTGGATTTGGCGTTGCCGATAGTGACGGCGCCCGTGCCGTGGTCAGGCATCACCACCACCAGGGTTTGTCCGTCCCTCTTGGCGAAATCAAAAGCCACCTGGCAGGCGCGGTCGAAGGCCAGAAACTCCGTGACAGCGGCTTTGCCGTCATTGTCGTGGGCGGCCCAGTCCACCTTGCTGCCTTCCACCATCAGGAAAAAGCCGTTCGGGTTGGCGGAAAGTATTTCAAGCGCTTTTTTTGTCATTTCCGACAAGGTGGGCGTAACCGTCAGGTCGCTTTCCATCTCGTACGGCATGGAGGTTTCATTAAACAACGCCCAGAACGGAGCTTTCGGGCAGTTGTTCATGCCTTGGCGGTCATTGAGGAAGAGCTGATAACCGTGGTTTTTCAAGAAATCTTGATATTCGGAAGTGAGATACGAGACACCGCCGCCGATGACCACATCCACCATATTATGAACCATTTGGGGGGCTATTCTGTCATATTTGCTCCGTTTGGCCGAGTGTGCGGCGCAGTCCGCCGGTGTGGCGTGCGGAAACTCGCAGGTGAAGACCAAACCCGTGGCCTTGTGCAGCATCTGCTTGGAAGCCTCCAACAGGGTGGCCAACGGCTGGTAGGCACGGGTGGCGTCCACCGGCACCAAGTCATGGTCGGTTTTCACCGGATAGGTAGAAATGAAACCCGTCTGGGAAGCCTGACCCGTCATATAGCAGGAGGTGGTGGGTGCGGAATCCCCTATGGGCGCATCCGACGACCATGTGCCCAAAAGCCCTTTGATGTAGGGGTCGATGTTCAAATTGTTTTGTGAGGGGTCGAGATAATGCTGATACCAGCGGGCGACAGACAGCAGACTGGTGGAGGTGCCGTCAGGAATCATCACAATCACATTTTTGATGGGTTTGGGTTGGGAAAAAACCGTTAACACCATCAAAAACAATATGTTATAAAGAACGAAGCGTTTCATTTCAAATCTCGATTTTCAGGCTGCAAATATACGAAATAATGTGCTCATCCCATCGCTTCTCTGCATTTGTTGCATACCGAAAAAAGATTTTGGCTTGTGTTAAAATTAATTGTATTTTTGTAGCCTTAAAAAAAGTTAAAAACCATTGTATGGCGAAAAGAGACATTTTACCGATAATCCCCCGTAGCAAGAAGACGCGGTTCCGTTACCGCGTGGCGGTGATCGGCAGTGGGAGTTGGGCTACGGCCATTATCAAAATCATATCCTCCAATCTGGAGCACATCCACTGGTGGGTGCGCGACGAGGAGGCCGCCGAAGAAATCATAAAATACGGCCACAATCCGAAATACCTGAGTTCGGTGTTCGTCAATCCCGACGAGGTGAAGGTCAGCACGGACATCAAGGCCGTGGTCGCGAAGGCCGAGTACGTCATCATCGTCACGCCGTCGGCATACCTGCACAAGACCTTGGAGCCGCTGCAGCGCAGCCATTTGAGCCGCAAGAAAATCATCCTGGCGGTCAAGGGCATCATCCCGGAGACCATGCAGCTCATCAGCGACTACATGCGCACGCAGTTCAAAGTGCCGCTCGACAATCTATCCATCATCAGCGGGCCGTCGCACGCCGAGGAAATCTCCCAAGAGAAGTTCACCTTCCTCACCGCCGCCTCTCCAAACCGCGAGCTGGCGGAGACCGTGGCCAAGTTCTTCACCAACCGCTATTGCCGTACTTCCGTGTCCAACGACATGATGGGCGCGGAGCTCTCCATTGTGTTAAAAAACATTTATGCCCTCGGTGCCGGCATCTACAGCGGACTGGGCTACGGCGACAACTTCATCGCCGCCTACGTGGCCAACTGCGTGAAGGAGATGAAGTATTTCGTCTCCAAAATTTATCCCAACGAGGAGCGCCACATCTCGGATTCCGTCTATCTGGGCGACCTTCTGGTGACCGCCTACTCCACCTACAGCCGCAACCGGTTGTTTGGCATCATGATTGGGCACGGGCTCTCCGTGCGTGTCTCCCTGCTCGAACTGCGCATGGTGTCGGAAGGCTACACTGCCTGCCGCTGCGTGCACGAAATCAACAAGAAATACCTGGCCGACATCCCGATTGTGGAGACCATATACGGAGTTTTATATGAAAACAACAACGTTTCATCCGAAATGAAACGCATTGCCGAACATTTTGTGTAATGATCCGCTTTGTAAAACATACGGATATCCTGCCCGAAAAATGGGACGAAGCCATTCTCCGTTCCCAGTCGCCCACAGTGCTGGCTACCTATCACTTGTTGAACACCCTCACGGCGGATTCCGCCTGGGATGCACTGGTTATGGATGATTACGCCGCCGTGATGCCGCTGCCTCACCGGGTGAAAATGGGCATCCACTATATTTACACCCCATTCTTCCTCCCACAGTTGGGCATCTTCTCCCCCACCCCGACCGATGCAGAAACGACATTAGCGTTTTTTAACAATATTCCGACCAAATACAAACAAATCGACTTGCTTTTGAACACCTCTAATGATGTCGAATTGCTGAAAAACGAAACCATCCGACTTGTTTCCCACCAACTTTCGCTCCAAAAACCATACGAACAACTCCAGGCGGACTTTTCCCAGAACACCCGTCGCAATATAAAAGATGCACTAAAACATTCTTTAACATATTTCGAAGATGAAATGATCTTGGATGATGTCATCCATCTTTTCAAACAAAACAAAGGAAAGGAAAAAAACGTCCACTACGGCAACGACGATTACCAAATTCTACAGAAAACAGCAAAACAACTTATTGAAAAACAAAAACTTATTGTGGCTGGCGTGCTCAATGCGAACGAAAAGTTAGTGGCCGGAGCTCTTTTCCTTCATGATTACACCAGGATTCATTTCTGGTTTTCGGGGCGGGATGACGAGGCCTCCGAAGGCAAGCCCATGTTTTTCCTCCTCAACGAATACATCCGCCGACACGCCGGAATCAGCAAAACACTTGATTTCAACGGCTCTTCCGACCCCAACGTGGCCCGTCTTTACAAGGGATTTGGCGGAATCCCTTACGAAATCCCAATGCTTCACCACACCTCCGCCTTGTGGAAAGTGCCGATGCAAGTGTATCGTTTTTTCAGCAAATAAAACTTTTTTAACACCATATCTTCATTCAAAAACCGAACAAAATGTCATCCAAACATGCCCTTTTATTCTGTCTGATTCTGTTTTCTGTTTCGCTGACCGCACAGAAAGATTACACCCAATACGTGAACCCCATCATCGGGACGAACGGCATGGGACACACCTTTCCCGGGGCATGCTACCCCTTCGGCGGAGTGCAGGTGAGTCCCGACACGGATACTATTCCCCACAACATCAACGGAAAGTACCAGCCGCGCGCTTACAACTATTGTGCTGGTTATCAGCATCGTGACAATACCATCGTAGGATTCAGCCACACCCACTTCAGCGGCACCGGCCACTCCGACATGGGCGACATCCTGCTGATGCCATTCACTGGCGAGGTGCAGCTCCACCCCGGCACTGCCGACAATCCCGACGGCGGCTACCGCTCACGTTTCAGCCACGAGACCGAGAAATGCTCGCCCGGCTATTACGAGGTGCGCCTCAGCGATGACGACATTCTTGTGCAGCTCACCGCCACCCCGCACTGCGGCATCCACAAATACACCTACCCCGAGGGCGAAACCCAGAAGCTTATCGTGGACCTCAACCACGCCCTCTACAACTATGACGGCAAAGTGCTCTGGGCCTCCCTGCGCATGGAAGACCCCTACACGCTGACGGGCTATCGCATTACCAACGGCTGGGCACGGGAGAATTACGTTTATTTCTCCATCCACTTCAGCAAACCCGTAGCGCACTACGGCTATCAGGATTTCGGCAAAAAAGATTATAATGGTTTTTGGAAACGATTCAACGTAAACCAAGACTTCCCCGAGATGGCGGGCAGAAAAGTGGTGGCATGGATAGAATTTGAAAACGATGATAGCCCCGTGTTGGAGGTGCAGGTGGCACTTTCCGCCGTCAGCACAGAAGGAGCAGAACTCAATTGGACCACTGAGACAGAAACAAATGAGGTGGTAACCCTTTCTTTTGAAGAATTGTGCCGTCGGACCAAGCGAGCATGGAACGAAAGGTTAGGCATCTACGAAGCACAAGGCACCCCCGACCAACTTGCGATGTTCTACACGTCGCTCTACCATACGATGATAAATCCATCTATCTATCAGGATGTTGACGGACAATATCGCGGGGTGGATCACAATATCCACCAGAACTTGGAAGGATACACTAATTACACGATTTTCTCCTTGTGGGACACCTACCGTGCCGAGCATCCTTTGTTAAATATCATTGACCCGAAGGCCGCCTGCGACATGGTCTCTTCTATGATTGATCATGCCGAACAGAGCGTCCATCACATTTTGCCCATCTGGAGTCATGCCGGCAACGAGAACTGGTGTATGATTGGATATCACGGCGTGTCGGTGGTGGCGGATAACTATCTTTGCCATCATCCGAATTTTTATGGGGAAAATGTGAAGATGAATAAGATTCTTATCAATGCCATGCCCTATATCCTAAACAGTGCCAACTTAGATTATTACGACCATACAGACCTATACAAAAAAATGGGATATGTGCCCTATAACAAGTCTTCTGTCGGCACTTCTATCACATTGGAAAATGCTTACGAAGATTGGGTGATTTATAACTTAATTGACCAAGGTAAGATTGCCTCTGGATTCGAAAAGATGAAGGAGACTTATCGTCAGCGCGCGCTGAACTTCAAGAACGTCTTCAATCCGGAGACGGGCTTCGCGCAGGCGCGCTACGAAGACGGTTCGTGGAAGACGCCCGCCGACCTGCTCTCCACCTCCAACGAGGGTTTCATCGAAGGCAACAGCTGGAACTACTCGTTCTACGTGCCGCACGATGTCAACGGACTCATTAAGATCATGGGCGGCGACAAAGTCTTCGTGCAGCGCCTCGACCAACTGTTCGAGATGTACGTGCCGGACGAGTTCTTCGCTGAAACCGAGGATGTTACCCGCGAGGGTATGGTGGGCGGATACGTACATGGCAACGAGCCCAGCCACCACATCCCTTACCTCTACATGTGGACCTCCCAGCCGTGGAAGACGCAGCAGCGCGTGCGCGAGGTGATGAACAAAATGTACAAGAACAACATCGACGGGCTGTGCGGCAACGACGACTGCGGACAGATGTCGGCGTGGTACATTTTCAGCGCGATGGGCTTCTATCCCGTCTGCCCTGCCAGCGGCCAGTACGTCTTCGGCGCACCTTACCTGCCCGAAAACGTCCTCCATCTGCAAAACGGCAACACCCTGACCATCAAAGCCCCTAACGTCAGCGACCAAAACTGTTACATCCAATCCATCACACTCAACGGCAAACCGCTCCACTGCGCCTACATCACCTACGAGCAGATTATGGCCGGCGGCGAGTTGGTTTTCACGATGGGGAGCAAGCCGAACAAGAAGTGGTTTACAGAGAAGCCGTATTCGTTGGAATAAAAAATTCAACTTATGCTTTTGGCTGTTGGCCGTTAGCTATTGGCCGTTGGCTTTTCTCTAAACTCTAATCTCTCAACCCTAATTTTCAAAATCTTGTCAGTATCGCTCGATTGAAAGGATTGAGGGTAAAAAAGTCGCCATCCGCGGTGCTGATGACGAGCAGTCCTTTTTCTTGAGCGTATTGCATAGCGTCTTTGTCGTATTTGAGGGCCGCCATGGCCACGAACACTTCTTTGTCGTTGTATTCCGGGAAAAACTTCTTGAATCGGGGCATTTTCTCTAAAAAGCGGTCAACGTCCTTTTTGCGGCAGTCGGTCTTCACCTCCACGGCGATGGCCTGTGTAGTATCTATCAGGAGCAGATCCACCTCGATTCCGGACTGGTTGTCGTGGTCGCTCTTTTTCAGGTTCGCGATACAACGGTCGATGGCAAAGCCTGCTTTTTTGAACATCCGGAGGGCGGAAGGAGCCAAAATTCCCTCGGTGATGTGCCCAGTGGTGGAGGTAAATTGGTCAGCCAACTGTCGGTATTTTCGGTCAGTCTCCTTCATCTGCCGGTCCGTTTCTTTCATTCGCCGGTCCGTTTCTTTCATCAATTGCTCCGTCTCCTGCTGAAGACGATACGTTTCCTTCATCAGTTGGGTGCTTTCAGCCAAAACCGCCTTTATATCACTCCAACTCATGGTCTGGGGGTCTCTTATCACCGGTTCCATATTCTTCTTTTTTGCGGTTATTGATTGTATGTTTTAATGCCGCAAAGGTATAAATTATTTTAATATAATCGTGAAAAAAATTAAATATTCTGAATTTTAACAACCAATTGTTAAATTTCTCTTTTTGGACCAGGGTATTGGGAATAAGGAATAACACCCCATATTACTACCCTGGCCTACGGCCACCCCTTCTAAAATTAGAAGGGGATTTTAACTCCTTAACTCCACATCACCGAATCCTCTCAACCCTAAACTCTAATCTCTCTACTTTAATTACCTTCAAATCCCTCACTTTTTTACGCATTGCAAATTGATTTTTACGCATTGACGAATCGATATGGGTAAAAAACCTTACTTTTGTCTTTTCTAAAAACAATCGATTATTTTTCTCTTTTTAACAGAAAATCAGCATTATACGAATTAAAAAGAAAAAGTTTTTTTACATAAACGAAAATACGGTGGAAATGAGGAAATTTACGACTTTAATTGTACTTATGATGTTGGCGGTGGGCAGTCTGATGGCGCAGGCTCCTCAAAAGTTTACGTATCAGGCGGTGGTGCGAAATACCAATAACCAACTCCTGCCAAACACATCGGTGGGAGTGCAGGTGGTCATTTTGGAAAATGGCGCGGGTCCACAGGGTAATCCCATCTATGCAGAGAGACACGTGACAACCACCAATGCCAATGGTTTGGTAACGCTGAACATCGGCGAAGGCAATGTCATATTGGGTAATTTCAGCACGATCAATTGGAGAGGCGGGGTTTTCTTTTTGGATATAGGCATTGACCTAAACGGTGGCAGTGATTACACGATATGGTCCACGCAACAGCTATTGAGCGTGCCGTATGCCCTCTATGCCAACGAGGCGGGCAACGGCTTCAGCGGTGATTATAACGACCTGACCAACAAACCCAATCTTGCCCCTGTAGCGACCAGCGGAAACTATAGCGACCTTTCCAATAGTCCGCAAATCCCGCAGATTCCGCAGAATGTGAGCGCCTTCCAAAACGACGCCGGCTACATCACCATGGATTCCGTGCCGTCCATTCCC
>JBGUMF010000030.1:0-28094 GCA_045116675.1 Bacteroidales bacterium | reverse complement strand
CAACGGAAGAGCTACCACACCGGCGGTGATGCCGCCGAAAATGTCGCCTTTGAGATTCTGTTTGGATAAAATTGCCATACGTGTATTGTTTTTTGATGATTATTCGGTTAAGCAGGCATCCAACGCCGCAGTTATCGCCTCTTTGTCCATCTTCTGCCCGATAAAGACAATCTTCTGCATCCGGTCGCCGTAGCGCTCGTCCCAGTCGCGACGCAAGCCCGGCTCCTTTTCCATCATTTCGATGAGCTCGTCGTCAGGCATGGTGGCGAACCATAGGCCCACGTCGCGGAGCGTCAGCTGCTTGCCGGCCTGCTCAAACAGATAGCAGGCATCCGGCTCGCTTTTGAAATAACAGATGCCCTTGGCACGAATGATGCTCTTGGGCAGCCGCGATACAAACTCGTCGAATTTGCTCAGGTTCAGAGGTGGACGGCGGTAATAGACAAAGGTGCTGATGCCGTATTCCTCCGCCTCACCCTCGTCATGGTCATGATGATGATGGTGGTGGTGATGATGCTCATCCTCGTGCTCATGCTCATGATGATGCTCGTGTTCGTGATGCTCTTCTTCGTCATCATCATCGTCGTCGTCGTGGTATTTTTCCACGCCTTGGATCCAGGCGGCGGAGGTGGCCACCTTCTCGTAGTCGAACATGTGAGTGTTCAGAATCTTGTCGAGTTCCACATCACCGTAGTCGCACTCGATGATTTCCGCGCGGGTCTGGATGGCACGGATGATGCTCTTCAGGCGGCCCAGCTCGTCGGGAGTCACCTCGGAGGCTTTGTTGAGCAGCACGATATTGCAGAACTCCAGCTGTTGGATGATGAGGTTCTCGATGTCATCCTCTTCGATATGTTTGCGCATGAGGTCGTCGCCGCAGGCAAACTCGCTCTGCATCCGCAGGGCATCCACCACGGTGACGATACAGTCCATCCGAGGCAGTCCCTCTTTTTCGAAGTCGAAGCCCATCCGGGGCATGGAGGTGATGGTCTGTGCGATGGGCTCGGGTTCGCAGATGCCGCTCGCCTCGATGACGATGTAGTCGAAGCGTTGCTGGCGGGTGATGTCGCGCAGCTGCTCCACGAGGTTCATCTTGAGCGTGCAGCAGATGCAACCGTTTTGGAGGGCTACCAGGCTGTCGTCCTGCTGATCCACAATGCCGCCCTTCTGGATGAGGTCGGCGTCGATGTTGACCTCGCCGAGGTCGTTGACGATGACGGCGAATTTGATGCCCCGTCGGTTGGAGAGTATTCTGTTAACTAATGTGGTCTTGCCGCTGCCTAAATATCCGGTGAGCAGCAATACGGGAGTTTCAGTGATCATAAGTGTTGTTTTATAATTTGTTTAATGATGAGGAAATATGAGACGGAATATTATTTTTTGATGATTTTTTTCGTGCAAGTCCGTTCTGTCTGGTCGGTGATGGAGACCATATACACGCCAGGTGTCCAATGAGCAGTGTTGAGATAGGTTCGGTCGCCGTGACAGGTCTCCTCTGTGATGGTCCGTCCGTAGATGTCGGTCACGCGGATAGTGGAGAGATTGCCCTGCGCGTGTTGGATGACGAGCCAGTTGGTGCATGGGTTCGGATAGGCGGCGACTTTTTCATCGATGGATGATTGTATGCCGAGGGGTTCGACGGAGAAATGGTGCGGGTCGGCAGCCCCAATGTAGGGATGGCATTCCCGTCGTCCCGACTGGTCCTTGGCGAAGAGATAATAGTCCACTTCGTCGCCGGGTTGCACATTGAGCTGGCCCCGGAATTGGTCGCCGCTGACAAGGTCGAGTCGGGTGTTTTGCCAGTTGCCGTTGTTGATGCGGTAATAGATAAGCAGGGAGTCGCATACGAATGATTGGCCGCTCAAAGCCTTGATTTCGGCGGTGATCTCAATGGGACTGCTGGCACTTTGCGAACCCAGTACAGGGTAGTGGCGGATGTAGAGCATCCCCACATCGGCCATCTCGTGCGTGCGGCAGTGCAGGGCGTCGGTGTTCAGCCAGGGTGCCGTGTTGCTTTGCATGACGGGCACGATAGTATAGCCTGGCATGGCCTGCTCGTATGTGGCGATGGCATCGTTGTCCCATTGCGAGCCGGTGATCGGCACAAACACATGGTCGTTCAGAATCAGGGAGTTGGTGTATGGCGTGGCTTTGGAACCAGTGCTGGGCATGTAAATGCGGAACACTTGATAACGGTTGCCCCAAGGGGAAAATGAGTTTGCAAATGTGTTTGCTATATCTTCATATTTGTTATAGTTCGAGTTGGTAGTGGCCACCTGTGCGATGAGTACTTTGTCCACTCCTAAGAATTTGCCCCAGCAGTCAACATGTGCGATATATTCACCCTGTGGGTCCGGGAACAGCATGTAGTTGTCAATGCCAAGGTAATTGCTGACCAAAGTTTGGATGTCGGAGGTGGACAGATTGTCGTTTTCCTCTTCTACCAGGTCGGTGGAAGCGGCGGTGCCGTATCCGTTCACCATATAGTTGCCGCCGGTATGCACCAGGGGCATCTCGTAGCGGTCAAGCTGCATCTTGTTGGAAACCTGTATCAGGGCAGCGTCATCGTTCGGGCGCGATGGCCGGTTATAGGTGAAGTCCACCACGCTGATTTGGTCGTTGCCGTCGAGGATGAACCACGGGCCGTAGTCGCGGGTCCAGTAGCTGTCGTGGTTGATGACCCAGTATTCCACGTTGGCCATATTTACACCGCCACTGGTTAGCAACCCTTTCACGGTGTTGCTGTCGGAGGCGGGATAGACGAGCACCTTCACCTGCGTGATCATGGACAGCTCGCGGATGAGGCTAACGGGCACGCCGAGTTTGTTGGTGTAGGCTACCATCACGCCGCTCATGGGTTGGAACTCTGAAATGGCCGTCACGGGGCCGGGCGGGGGTGTGGTGGAGCGCACATGCTCGTACCATGTGGGCAACAACCGCTGCTCCTCAGGAGTGGCATGGTAAGGCAAGTCACGGTACGTGTGAGTCTCGTTTTGGGCGTATGCTGTATAGGCGATAATGCCGAAAAACAGGCAGATAAACAGTTTCTTCATCGTGTATTATTTAGAGCCTGCAAAAGTAGCAAAAAAAGCGGAGTGTTTACCAGCATTTGTTTGTCAGTACTGATTTGACAGATTTCCAATTACTGCACTCTATACACTGCCTCCTATTCCCTTCTTTTTTGTATTTTTGCCGCTCAAAATCAAGAAACGTATGAAAAAGACCCTTCTCTCCCTTTTATGGATAGTTTGTATTAGCATCCTGTCCCTCACGGCCCAAAACGAAACCATCGACCTCAAAGCCTATTTCCAAGGCAAATACATGATTGAACGCGTCAAAGGCCTGAGCTGGCAGCCCGGCACTGACAATTACGCCTACATCGATGATAAAGGTGACATTATGCTTGTCAACGCCAAAAACGGCAAAGAGAGTGTCTTCCGCTCAGGGAAGAACCTTGGTGAAAACGGTTTCCATAACCTGCGCAGCTTCGCCTGGGTGGACGCCAACACCATCTATAGCCCAAAATCCCACTCCACGCTGACCTACGATGGAAAAACCGTCACCGTGAACAAGTTCGAGAACGTCAGCTGGGATGACGTGATTGACCAGTCCATCAAGAATAAGGTTTTTGTTATCAAGAATGATGATGGCGTGTTTGTACAGACCGCCCTCAACGACTACAAACCCATACTGTTATGCCCCGACACGGGAAAGAACATCGTGTTTGGCGAGTCGGTACACCGCAGCGAGTGGGGCATCGACGAGGGTCAGTATATCTCGCCCAAGGGCAACTTCATCGCCTTCTACCGCATGGACGAGAGCATGGTGGAGGACTATCCCCTGGTGAACACCGGCACGCCCATCGCCACCGTGGAGAATATCAAATACCCCATGGCGGGACGCACCTCCCATCAGGTCAAAGTCGGCATCTTTGATGTGGCACAGTCCGCACAAGCCGGCAAACCCGTTTACCACTACATCAAAACCGACCTCAACGATGGCGAGTTTCTTACGAACGTAACCTTCTCTCCTGATGAGAAATATCTCTACATCTCGCACCTCAACCGCGGGCAGAACCACTCCAAGCTTATTCGCTACGACCTCGCCAGCGGTAACAAACTGAATGTTCTGATTGAAGAGCGCGACAACCGCTACGTGGAACCCACCGACCGGATGATCTTCCTCAAGGACGGTCGCTTCCTGTGGTTCAGCGAGCGCGACGGCTGGCGTCATCTTTACCTCTACAATTTTGACGGAACCCTCGTGAAGAAACTTGTGGACGGACGCTTCGATATTGTGGACTTCTACGGCCTCGATGCCAAGGAACAGTATGCTTTTTTCACCATCGCCCCCACGGAGAAGCCGGTAAACCAGATTGTTTGCAAGGCCGGATTGAAAGACGGGAAGCTTATGCGCATCGCCGATGCCGACGGCACGCACACGCCCATCTTCAACGAGAGCAAGACCTATTTCATAGACTATTTCACCAATGTGACCACACCGCGCATCATCAGCGTGGTGAACAACCAGGGCAAAACGGTCAAGGAGATCAAAAACTGCGAGAATCCCTACGCCAAATGCGCCATGGGCAAGACTCGGATTTTCCCCATCCTCAACAAGGAGGGCGATTCGCTGTGGTGCCGCCTCATCACTCCGCCCAATATGGATCCGAACAAGAAATATCCCTGCCTGATTTACGTTTATGGCGGTCCGCATTCGCAGCTGGTGACCAACAGTTTCATTTCCGGCGGCGTGTTCCTGGAGTTCATGGCCCAGCAGGGTTACGTGGTGTTCACCCTCGACAACCGCGGCACGCAAAACCGCGGTGCCGAGTTTGAGAAGTGCATCCACCGCAACCTCGGCGTGAAGGAGGTGGAAGACCAGATGTGTGGCGTGGAGTACCTGAAAAAACTGCCCTACGTGGATGCCGACCGCATCGGCTTGGACGGCTGGAGCTATGGCGGCTTCATGACGCTCTCGCTCATCACTGAGCATCCGGAAGTTTTCCGCGCAGCCAGCTGCGGCGGTCCGGTGGTCAACTGGGAATGGTACGAAGTGATGTACGGCGAACGCTACATGGACACCCCGCAGGAGAACCCCGACGGCTATGCCAACGCCAATATCATCCCCAAAATCAAAAATGTGAAATGCCCGTTGCTCGTCATGCACGGCTGCCAGGATCATACCGTGGTGTGGCAACACACGCTGGAACTGATGCGCCAGGCCGTGACCGACGGCATCGAAATCGAATACTTCCCCTACACGGCCTACGACCACAACGTCATCGGGCCGGAGCGTGTTCACCTTTGGAACAAGTTGCTGCACTTCCACAACCAGAACTTGAAAGGCGAGTGATGAAACGGCTCTTCATCGCCACCCGCGTCGAACTCAACGAGCCCTTCCAGGCATGGCGCACCCGCTTTCAGCACGAGATGCGCCACGACGATATCGTGTGGGTGAAGGAAGAGGTCCGGCATCTCACGCTTCGCTTCCTTGGTGCCACGCCGGATTCCAAGATTGACAATCTTAAATCGGCCTTGGCGGAAGTGTGCGAAAACCATTTTTGTTTTCAGCTGGAAATAAACAAGTTAGGTATCTTTGGTAGCCATTATCACCCCGAAGTGCTATGGTTGGGATTCAAAGAGTTTGATCTTTTCAAAGAGGTTCATCTGGATTTGGAGCCCCGCCTGCAAGCTCTTGGCTTTGAGCCGTATTATGGCAACTTTGTGCCGCACATCACTCTGGGACGGGTAAAATCTGTTGTCAACAAGAAAAAATTCTGGGAACGGTTTGAGCAAAGCCAACCGGACTTTACGCAGAGAATTCCCGTGTCCGGGTTTACCCTGTATCAAAGTTTTCTGCACAAGGATGGTCCTGAGTACAAAGCATTGGCTTCGTATCCGCTAAAATCATCTTCCCAATAAAACATTGTATTAAACTGTCTTGTCGTTTTTGCATCTGCATACTGTTTTTTTGCCCATTATATTATGATGAAAAAATCAATTCTCTTTGCCATCGTCCTGTTGTTCGCCTGCACGTCCTGCCGGCAAAATGAGGCTAAAATCCTCTCTTTACAGGAGAAAATGAACGCCAAGGTGTCCGAGCTCACCGAAATGAGCGAGCTGGGCACAGTGGAATACAAAGTCACCAAGGTGGTCAAGGCCTCCGACGACGCCAAATGGTATCAGTTCGGCGACCGCAAAATCCTGTTCCAATGCACGGCTTACCTGAAAGCGGGTGTGAATCTGAACAAGTTCGACCCCTCGAAGGTGAAGGTCAACGAGAGCGACAAATCCGTGGTGGTGGTGCTGCCCAAGGCGGAACTGCTCTCCTTCAACATGCCGCCGGAATCGGCCAAGATGGTCTATGAGAAGGTGGCCATCACGCGTTTCGACTTCTCCGCCCGGGAGCGCAACCTGCTTTTGCAGCAGGGTGAAAAGGAGATCCGCGACAACGTGCCGACGATGGGCATTTTGCAGGATGCCGAGAAAAACGCCGCCGCCTTTTTCAAATCCCTGTTGTCGCAAATGGGTTTTGAGAGTATCACCATCAAATTCGCATAATCATGGAAAGAAAAAGAGTGTCATTCGCATCGTTTCTGCCAGTTTTGGCTCTCATTATTTTGATTGCAGCCATTGCCGGCTATTTCTATTTTAAAAATAAGCCAGAAGATGAAGGCCTGAAAATTGACGAGACCGCCAATGTGGTCACCGAAATCAAAAAGATAGCCCAGTTCACCAGTGCCTGCTACTACGAGGATGTGATTTTGAAGGACTCCAAAGCCAACGAGACCCTGGGCGGCAAGGTACTGAACACCTTCAGCAAAAAGGACAAACCTCTGTTGGAAGACCAAATCGTGATTGTGGCCAGCGGTAACGTGCGCGCCGGCTTCGACTTGTCCAAGCTCACGGAGCAGGACGTACAGGTTCAGGATTCCGTCTTGACCGTCCGAATACCAAAGGCGGAGATCTTCGAGGTGATTGTAAACCCCTCCGGCTTTGACATTTACATTGAGGAGGGCTCGTGGAGCCACGAGCAGGTGACGAACGTGGAGAACAAGGCCATGAAGCGCCTCCGCGAAGATGCCATCCGCGACGGCCTGTTAGAGAAGGCTACCGACTTGGGCGTTGCCAAATTGCAGGAACTGTTCAAGACCTTCGGTTTCCGGGAGGTGGTTGTTACGGTGAAAGGATGATAATAACGTTCAATACTTGTCTCCGAGGATCCTGCGCGGATAAATTCACCCGCCAGAAAAATTGATGTTTACAGCTGGACGTTCACCCCACAGTAGAGACTTCTCGGCAGTTTCGGGCCATAGATATAGCCGGCATCGCGCAACACCCCGATGTCCAAATCCTTCTGATATGCGTTGGTGATGTTCTGCATCCCAATGGTGAGTTCCAACACGGCCTCGTCAGGGAGCGTGGTGTTTGTTTTCTGCTGGAGCCGGATGTGGAAATCATAGGAAATCTGCGCATTGAGGACGAAGAATGTCGGAGTTTTCTCCAAGACAGGTTCGATGGTCTCGTGCGGTACAAGCATCGGTCCCGTGAGATTGGCGGACACATTGAACGTGAGATGCCGCCACGGGTTGCTTTCCAGAATGAGGTAGCCATAGATGTCGGGCGTGCGCAACATTCGGATTTCCGGCGCGGCCTCCTCGCTCCACTCCAAGGGCTTGTTATAGCGGCTCACCTGCCACGTTGCGCCAAGCTGTGCCTTGATCCAACGTTTCCAGGTCACATTCATCGCGCCATGCACGCCTGCCACGTATCCTCTGTCGGCATTGTAACGCTCCGACACCTCGTTGCCGGCGGCATCCTCGTACCGCCGCTCGGCGAAAATGTCTTTCAGATAGGTGAAGAATCCCTCGCCGGTGAGATCCACATCCACGCCATCATGGAAGAGACAGTAGTCTGCGGAGAGAGACACGCTGTGCGATCTCTCCTCCTTAAGGTCGGGCGCAAGAGTGCTGACGATGCGCTCACCTTCCGCCAGCGACACATGCAAGTCTTCGTCGTATGTCTGCGGGGCACGGAAGCCGGTGGCGTAACTAACCCTCAACGAGAGACTTCTGAACGGATTGTAGCGGATATTCACACGAGGGGAGAAGATGGGCCTTTTGATGAGCGAATGTTTGTCCATGCGCACGCCCGCCAGCAGCGACCAATGTTCGTTCTTCCACTCGTTCTGCGCATACACCGCACCGATGTGTACGCGCTGGCGCAGATGCTGCCCGTAGCCGGGGATGGAGTCGGCAAGGTCGTCATAGTTGTACTCCGCTCCCAAAGTCAGCGAGGCGGGCATGAACCACAGCTTGTCGAAGTGGTAACGCCAGAGCGCGCCGGTGGCGAAGGTGAGGTTGGTGGTGTAGCCGTATGCCTTCAAGGCATCTAAACGCTCCTCGGGTGAGCCCTCTCCGATGCCGCCGTAGTAACTGTTTCGGCGGATATGCTGAAGCGCGGCGTACGCCTCCACATGCTGGTGCCCGAAGTCGATATGGTAGTCAAGATGCCCGCTATGGATAAGATGTGACGCACCTTCCGAAATGTTCGACTCGTGCGGTTGCAAGTTGAGGTGGTTGCCGCCGCGATGCTCGTCACTGACAATATTATAACGCAGACTCAACTTCGACAGGCGCGTGGGCCGTATGAATGCATTCACCCCAGCGGAGAGGTTTCGCAACTTGGGAAGGTCGCTATAGCCGTCGCCATTGCGGTCATAGGGCGACCGGTGGCGGTCCTGTGCGAAAAGATAGACGCCGGCGTTGTTGTTACGTGTCACCGCCGAGGCGTAGGCGTGCGTGGTGTTGTCGAAAGCCTTTTTGAAGTCAAGATTGCCCATGGTATGGCCGAAGCCGCCACCGTTTTTTGTGGCCTCCTTGGTGATGACATTGATGACACCGCCCACGGCCGATGCCCCGAACAAGGCACTGCCACCGCCCCGCATCACCTCAATGCGTTCTATCATCTCCGCCGGAATCTGTTCCAGCCCGTAAACGCCGTTCAAAGAGGAGAATATCGGCTTCGAGTCAATGAGAATCTGCGAATAGTGACCGTCCAAGCCGTTGATGCGCACTTGCGTGAATCCGCAGTTCTGGCAATTGTCCTCCACACGCAAACCGGGCACATAGTCGAGGGTTTGCGCCAGGCACACCGCGTTGGTGGCGACCATGGTACGAGGCGTGGTGATGCTGACCAAAGCCGCCGCTTCCCGACGAAGCGTCTGCTCGCGATTCGAGGATATGATTATTTCATCCACGTGCAAAGTGTCGTGGTGGTGGTACGGGAAATCCTGAGCCCTCGCACCCATGGAGAGCATCCCGAACACTACCGTCAGGGCGCGGTATATTGTTTTTTTCATTGTTTAAAAAAATGATGAATAATAAATGATGAAAAATGTGATAATAGACAATCTGTTATTGAACAACATTCAATAAGATTGAATACTATCAAAAAAATGCTCGTCAATTATTAATTCATCGGAGGAGCTCGCAACAAGCTCACACCCTGTATGTTGTGGATAACACAGGGGGCAATGGAAAAGATATGTGGGAAAAGATACTGGTCAGTGGTGGAAATGCGCAGACTGGTCGGGATGATGACCTTGGTAATTGTGAAGTGACAGATGAAGCAATGGCTGTCGTCGTCATCGTCCAGACTTTGCAGGACGGTGTGGGTGAGGGCATGATGCGACATCTCGATCCCGTCAATGGGGCAGACAATATCCTCCGCCGCCGATCCATGATGGTGATGGAAGGCCTTGGTGCCGATCATGCTGCAAAACGCCAGCAGCAGCACCCAAGCGGTGACCTGTCTGAAACGTGCTCTCATTGCGGAGGCAAAAGTACACTTTTTTAGAGATTGTCGTATGAAATGTCCTAATATCATACACAGATGTCTCTGTATTATCAGGGAATAATTTATCTTTGCACTTTCAAAATCGACCACCCATGAACTGGATAAAAGCACTGATTGCAGCTGTGTTCGCTGTCGCGGCGTTGTTCTTACCGACAGATGTCGTGTTTGCGCAACCGGCCCTCAACGTGCGGATTGACACCCTCTTTGTGGAAGGGAATGAGGCCGCTTTCGATGGTTATTCATTCCAATTCTACAATAACCACTGGCGTTTTTTTATTTCCCGCCCGGATCCAGATATTCTGTATGAGGATGACCTCTACACCGTCAGTCTCAAAGAATCTAACGACATTATTTTTACTGAAAAACAACCTTCTTTGTATATCGATTCCCACAACGGTTGGCTACAGCATGAATATGTGAACCGGCAATACTATTTTCCCGAAAGGTTCTTCCAAATCCTTCGTAATGGGGATTACTACTATTTTGTTTACAGAAAGAAGGTGGATAGTCTGCACATTGATCAAAGTCCTGGAAATAAGCTTGTTAAAAACACTTTGCCCGATATTTGGGATGTCAATGACATCGTACATAAATCCAAATGGTGTGATCCGAAAAGCAGATTTGCCAGCGGGTTGTATCGCAGTAGTTGTTGCCTCGGTTGTGGCATCGGTTGTAAACACGTTGACACCACTTATTGCGGTGCTTTTGTGGCAGACAACCAAGTGTATTATCTCCTTGACTACGGCAAAGAGATTTTCATCGCCCAAAAACGTGGCAATAACATGACCAATGTCTTGGACTTGGGCCGGGGATGGTCTTTCGATACTAGATACAACTGGGGAAATCTCGGTCCGGGCGACAACCGCTTGATGAAACCATTCCATACCGCCGACGGCACCTTGGGTCTGCTGACCATCGATGGTGGCGACATCCATGTCCAATATGTCATGTCATCCAATACGATGGTGCCGTAATGGCCCAGATGGCACGCTTTTTTGTACTTTTGCGCTGAATAATTATGAAAGAAAAACTTGTCTTTTTGTTATTGCTTTTCGTGCCTGCGTTAACCTCAATGGCTCAGAACAGACAACAGGCCAAGTTGTTACGGAAAGCATATAAGGAGAAGTCCACGGAAATGTTGTTCGAGTTTTTCGACAATTGGGCGAATGAGGTACATTCTAACGAAAAAAAAGCGAAAGACCCGTACGTGAAGGAGGCGCACAAGGTGTTTGCCGCGTTCTACCAACCTATGCAGATGGTTAAACGTGGTGTGCGTAAAACCATGTATGATGACAAACCCTATTATATCGTGCAGAGTTCTCTTTGGAAAATTTGCAAGACAGATGTTATCCTGTACAAACAAAAGGAGGTTGATTCGTTCATGATAGCTCGCATCTTGCCGGTCTATGCTGATGACACAGCCCGTCAAAGAAAATGGTTGGAGAATCTACCTGCCGACGCTTGGTCTCGCCATTGGTTCAACTATAATTATAAAAACAATTCGTTTAGGGAATCAATAGAAATGCCTAATGTAGTGGTGAAGTCGGACGTTAGATTCCATCCTCCAGTGCATATTGAAGGGAAAAAGGTGGTGTATTTGACAAAAAAATACGAGAAATTGTTGGACGCTTTTTTGGGAGACCATCATGTTGATTTGGGTGAGTATAATATCATGCAACCGGCATATTCCAAAGACGACAGTCGTGCAAAGCAACAGTTCTTAGACAGTGCTGCTCGCATTTACTATGGGCATTGGGGCGGCTATTGGCAATATGAAACCTACCCGGAAGCGGAACAGATTATTTTCAATCCGGAGATGAATCGTGCGGTCGTCTTGTTCCGGTTTGTGTATGAGGGCGGCCAAGTGATTTTGGAGAAACAGAATGGCGAATGGACCGTTGTGGACACTCGTTTCACCTGGATTGAGTAGCGAGATACGCGGACAAAGATGCCCCTTTTTTTCACCACCAAAACCGGAGGTTCGGGCATCGGGCTGAGCATTTCCCGACAGATCATGCGCCTTTCGGGCGGCACGCTGACGCCTCGCACACAACCGCACACCTGCTTCACGATGACGTTCGGCGGGTGATGAGAAAAAAAGGGACTGCTCCCAATAGAACAGTCCCTTTTATAAAATCCTGAAAGCTAAAAGCCGATTAGTAGCCGAAAATCTCATCCAACGTCAGTGTGGTCACCTTGCCGTATTTCTCCAATCCCTTCAAATCGACCTCGTTCTTGTTGCCGAGGACGACCACCACTCTCTTCTGGCCCTTGATGTAGGTCTTGTTGAAATTCACCACATCATCAATGGTCATCTTTTGGATGGCATTATAGTTGGCACGGCCTTGCGGGGTTTTCAGCCCCATCTCTTCGTATCTCAGGTAATTGTTGATGACGGACATCTTGCGCGTGCGGTTGGTGCGGAATTGCGCAATCAGGGATTCCTTTGCCAAGTTGAAGTTCAGTTCCGATACCGGCATGTTGTCCATCAGGTCGGTGAAGGCCTCCAGAGCATCTGTCAGCTTGTCGTTCTGCGTTCCGATGTGGGTCATGTTGAAATATAATTTGCCCTTTTCATCCGGTTCAACATAGTAGGCAGCGGCAGAGTAGGCCAAAGAACGCTTTTCACGGATTTCCTGGAAGACGATGGAGTTCATACTGCCTCCGAAATACTCGTTGTACATCATCACGTAGGGGGTAAGAGCCCAGTTGGCGGGTGCCGGCACGGAGGTCGTCAGCTGACGGCACAGCGACTGCTTGGCGTCGTAATGGGCGAAATAGACTTTGTTGTCCCTCGTGGGCAGACGGTCGTAGTCGGGACCCATCTTCACGGGTTTCTTGGCCGGATGCACGCTGTGCTTGTCGGTGATAACCTTTTGCAGGTCAGTGAGACTGAGATCGCCGTAATAGAGAATGCGCTGCGGCTGCGAGGTCATCGTCTTAATCTGGTTGATGACATCTTGCGCCGTAATCTTTTTCACTTCATCATTGCTGACGAAATATTTGCGGATGTTGTCCTTACCGTAAGAAGCATAACTCACCATTTTTGAGAAGATGGTTTGCTGGCGCGATTTGGCATCGTTACGGGATTTCAACACATCCTGGATGGAGTTTTGGACTGACTCGTCGGAGATCTTAGGATTGTTGAGAATATCTTCCACAATAGCGATGGCCTTCTCCATATTCTCGCTAAGACCGGAGATGGTGACGCGAGCATACTTGTCGCCGAAGCTGATGCTGTAGTCGCACGCGAGGTCGTACATGGCGCGGTTGATCTGGCTGAGCGTGCGGTTCTCACTCTCCAACTGATCCAGAAATTCATTAGTGATGCCTGCCTTCTTATCATAAAAGCGGCCATAGTTGTAACGGTAAATCAGCTGGAAGCGGCCGTTGTCGGTGTTCTGCACATACAGAATCTCATTGCCGTTGGCTTTACCTTTCTTCATATCCCTGTTGAAATCCACGAAAACAGGCTCAATGGGATTGACCTTTATGTTCTTGATGTTTTTCAGGAATTCGCTCTCTACATCGCGGTTCATGACCACAGGGGTGATTTCAGGCTTATCCACTTTTTGCACGTTGCGCTGCTCGCCCTGACGTTTGTAAACCACCACATAGTTGTTATTCTTGAAGATACGTTTTGCAAAGTCGATGACATCCTCTTTGGTCACCAGGCTCATGTTCTCGGTTTCGTTGATGACATCCTGCCAGTTCTGGTGTGCAAGGTAGGCCATTGCCATCGCCATCGCACGATTGGTATTGCTTTCCAGCGATTTCATATTGGAAAGTTTGCGGTTGTTGATGGCGGCGGTCAGCAAATCAGCATCCCAATTGCCGGATTTCAGAATCTCAATTTGCTTAAGAAGAAGGTCTTTCAATTGTTCAAGCGTCTGTCCCTGCTTGGGCATACCGATAAGGCGGAAGTAGGCGTAGTCGTTCATGTCGCTCACACCGGAAGCGGCATATTGCGCCAGCTGTTTTTGGTTGATGTTCTCATCAATGATACCGCAGGAACCATTCATCAACACGGCATCCACCATCTCGGCGAGAAGCACGTCTTGGGAACCGGTACCCGCATCAATGCGGAAGCCGATCTGCACGTTTGCCGGCTCTAATCCATACACTTCCTCAACCTTCACGGTGCGGATGGGTTGTTCCTTTACATAGGTGAAGTCAGGGATGTACTTGGGTTGAATTTTTCCGAAATATTTGTCAATCAATCTGATAGCTTGATCTGGATCAAAGTCGCCCGACATGGCGATACAGTAGTTGTTAGGCACATAATATGTGTTGTAATGCTTGTTGATGTTAGTCAATGACGGGTTTTTCAGATGTTCAATGGTGCCGATGGTCGTTTGCGTGCCATACGGATGGTGCGGGAACAGAGCTTCGTTCAGTTTCTCATAGGCGGTGCGGGAATCTTTGGCCATGTTCATGTTCTTCTCCTCATACACAGCTTCCAGCTCGGTATGGAACAGACGGAAGACAGCATTGGAAAAACGGTCGCTTTCAATCATGAGCCAGCGTTCCAGCTCGTTGCTCGGGATATCCTCCTGATAGACCGTCATGTCGTTGGACGTGAAAGCATTGGTGTTTAGTGCCCCAATCATCGACATCATCTTGTCGTACTCGTTCGGGATGGCATATTTGGATGCCTCGTAAGAAACGGAGTCGATGAGATGATAGATGGCCTTGCGTTGCGCGGGGTCGGTGGTGTGGTTATAGACCTCGTACAGCCGTTCAATCTCCTTCAATTGCACCTGCTCCTTGGCCCAGTCGAGGGTGCCGAAGTGGTTAGTGCCCTTGAACATCAGGTGCTCCAGATAGTGGGAAAGGCCGGTGGACTCGGCAGGGTCGTTCTTGCTGCCCACGCGTACCGCAATGTAGGTCTGGATGCGTGGCACGTCCTTGTTCACCGACATGAACACCTGCAGACCGTTATCCAGCGTGTAGTGGATGACGTTCATCGGGTCGTTCTGATAGGTCTCCTTGTGGTAATTCTGCGCGAAAGTGCTGAAAGTCAGGAGACAAAAGACTGACAGCAGCATTGTTGCGATAAAGTTGCGTTTCATATTATAAAATTTAAATTCTATCTTTTCTTACTTTGAATGTGTTTCATCACATCTTCCTTGTCTTTCGCAAAAGTGAGGACCTCCAGACATGTATAATAGTTGTTCGGATCCACACAGAAATCGTAGGCGAATTTCAGGAAGTCCACTTTTGATTTGTCAAATGAGAAGCTTTCGGCCAAATGCTTGATTTGGATAGCCAACAATCGGTTGCTGGGTACCATGAATTTGGCCATATTGAGACGGTTTTCATCAAAAGATTCTTTCTTCAGGGTTTGATACATTCTCTCAGCCTCTTCGGGTGTACACACGCGTGGCATTTCCGGAACAGGAGTATAATCAGCTTGGTGTTGGTGCGGTGTGATGATCTCCAGAGTGCTGTTTCGAGGGTTAAATAAAACCTTGAGATGCTCGGAGGGCATCGACGGCGTGTAGTTCAACATCACGATTTTATCGGCAGGACGTTTGAGAACCACATACAGATCATGTGGTTTCGGGGACAAATCATTCACGACCACGGAGTTCATCGGCTGCCGGTTCACAATATCGCCATCCACATACACCTGGAACAGCTCGCCATGATCCGAAGATAGTGTGACAGTATGTCTCATTGGGGGCATGGGATTGTGATGTTGGGGGGCACCCGGATTGTTGGGCGTGTTAGGATGGGGACGTCCGCTGCCGGGTTGGGCTATCACGCTGGAAGCCATCAGAAAGATAAGGAATAAGGAGAGCAGTTTTTTCATAATCATTTTCAATTTTATGAGTGGTATAACAAATAAGATGTTGTACGCCGGATATTAAAAAAAAATGCGGCTACAATCTGAAATTTGCAGCCGCAAAAATAATCAAAAAATGAATATGGGAGTTTCCGTAAACGTGTTAAAATGTGTTACTGCCGTTCGCGGTTCCGAAGGATGTCGATAGCCAGGTAGATGGCGTTGCGCATGGACTGCCCGTCGGCTTGATTCTTGCCGGCAATGTCGTAGGCGGTGCCGTGTGCGGGCGAGGTCCGCACGATGGGTAGCCCGGCGGTAAAGTTCACGCCGTCTTTACCCAACAGCTTGAACGGAATCATGCCTTGGTCGTGGTACATGGCCAGCACGGCATCGAATTTCCGGTATCCGCCCGTGGCGAAGAAACCATCGGCAGGGAACGGCCCGAAGGCGTTGATGTGGTTGTGGAACGCCAGCTCGATGGCCGGGCGGATGTGGTTGGCCTCTTCATCACCAATCAGCCCCTCGTCACCCGCATGAGGGTTGAGTGCCAAGACGGCAATAGTGGGGTTGTCAATGGCGAAATCCTGTTTCAAGGAGCTGTTAAGGATTTCTATCTTTCTGTAAATCAAATCCTTGTTTATGGTGGGGGCAATGTCATTTACGGACACATGGTTGGTAACGAATCCCATGCGCAGCCCTTCGGCCACCATCATCATCATGGATTTCTTGTCCTGTCCACCAAAATAATGTTCGAAAAACTCGGTGTGACCGGGGAATTTGAACTTTTCGGATTGGATGTTGTGCTTGTTGATAGGCCCCGTGACAATGGCGTCGATGTTTTTGTTCTTCAAGTCGCGGCCCGCGGCATACAGGGCCCGCTCCGCCATCTGTCCGGCAACCTTCGTGGAAGAGCCCAACTCAATCTTGACCTCTTCATCGTAAAGGTTGATGAGGTTGGGGCGTTTGTTGGATGTCTGCTCGGTGTTCTTGATGAACTGGAACGAGAAATCCGGCATCTCCATATATTTTCGGTGGTAGGAAGCGGCTTTGACCAAGCCATAAACGATGGGCGTGCAAAGCTCCATGATCTTATAGTCGCTGAGTGCCTTGATGATGACCTCGTAGCTGATGCTGTTGAGGTCGCCGTGCGTGATACCGATTTTGTAGAGTTTGTTGTCAGCCATAATGAGTAGGGTTATTTGTTAGGATTATAAGCAACTTCGTACTCTTCGTAACCTTCGATGATGTCGCCGATCTTGATGTCGTTGCAGCCGTCGATGTTCAGACCGCAGTCCTGACCGGAGACCACCTCTTTGACGTCATCCTTGAAGCGGCGCAGGGAGCCGAGCTTGCCGGTGTAGATGACGATACCGTCGCGGATGAGGCGTATTCTTGTGGAACGCTGCAGCTTGCCGTCCAGCACCATACAGCCGGCCACATTGCCGACCTTGGAGATGTGAAACACCTCGCGGATTTCAATGTTGGCCACCACCTTCTCGCGGATCTCCGGCGAATGCATACCGGCGATAGCGTCTTTGATCTCGTTGATAGCCTGGTAGATGATGGAATAGGTGCGGATGTCGATCTGCTCAGCCTCTGCCGTCTTGCGCGCACCGGCGGTGGGACGCACCTGGAAGGCCACGATGAGGGCGTTGGAGGCGGTAGCCAGCATGACGTCGGTTTCCGTCACGGCACCCACCGATTTGTGGATGACGTTGACCTGGACCTGCTCGGTGGAGAGCTTGAGCAGCTCGCCGGAGAGGGCTTCCACAGAACCGTCCACATCGCCCTTGACGATGATGTTCAGCTCTTTGAAGTCGCCGATGGCGATACGGCGTCCGATTTCGTCGAGCGTGATGTGCTTCTGCGTGCGCAGGCCCATCTCGCGGGCCAGACGGGCACGCTTGGTGGCCACATTGCGGGCCTCCTGCTCGGTTTCGCATACCTTGAAGGAGTCACCGGCCTGCGGAGCACCATTCAAGCCTAACAGCAGCACCGGCGTGGCGGGACCCACGCTCTTCACCGCCTGGTTACGCTCGTTGAACATAGCCTTGACTTTTCCGAAACAGCTGCCGGCCAGGATGGGGTCACCCACCGACAGCGTACCGTTCTGCACCAGCACTTTGGCCACATAACCGCGACCTTTGTCCAAGGCGGATTCGATGACAGCACCCACACCGGGACGGTTCGGATTGGCCTTCAAGTCAAGCAGGTCTGCCTCTAACAACACCTTTTCGAGCAGTTCCTGAACATTGGTACCATGCTTGGCATCAATCTCCTGACACTGGTATTTGCCACCCCAGTCTTCCACAAGGATGTTCATGTTGGCCAGCTCACTCTTGATGCGGTCCACATCGGCGTTGGGCTTGTCAATCTTCGTGATGGCGAACACCATGGGAACGCCGGCGGCCTGTGCGTGGTTGATAGCCTCCACGGTCTGTGGCATCACCGCGTCGTCGGCGGCGATGACGATGATACAGAGGTCGGTGATACGTGCACCGCGGGCACGCATGGCGGTGAAGGCCTCGTGGCCCGGCGTGTCCAGGAAGGTGATCTTCCGCCCGTCAGGCAGCTGCACCAGATAGGCACCGATGTGCTGCGTGATGCCGCCAGCCTCACCGGCAATGACGTTGGTCTTGCGGATGTAGTCCAACAGGGATGTCTTACCATGGTCCACATGACCCATGACGGTGATAATCGGGTGACGGGGCTGCAGATCTTCCGGAGCGTCGGCATCGTTGCCGTTCTCACCGTCTTCAGCATCCGCGCCGATGAACTCAATCTGGAATCCGAATTCCTCCGCCAGCAGGGAGATGGTCTCGGCATCCAACCGCTGGTTGATGGAGACGAACAGGCCGATGCTCATACACGTGGCGATGATGTCGTTTACGGGCTTGTTCATCATGGTGGCCAGCTCGTTGGCTGTCAGGAATTCCGTGACTTTCAGGATCTTCTGGTTTTCAATCTCCTGAAGCTCCTGTTCCTCTATACGTTCGTGGATGAGTTGGCGTTTCTCTTTTCTGCGCTTGGCTGCTTTGGTTTTGCCAGTAGGTTCCAGACGCTGTTTGGTCTCTTTGATACGACGCTGGATGTCTTCCGGAGAGATCTCCACCTTTTCGGGTTCGGCCTTGGCTCCACGGTCGTCCTTGCCGCCGTTAGCCTTAACGCCCGCTTGCTTGATGATGCGCTTTCTCTTCTTTTTCTTCTTGTCGGCATCCGCGTTGTTTCCGCCGCCTCGGTTGTCCTTCTTGTTCGAATCCTTGGGCTTCTCCACGGGCAGCTCGATTTTGCCCATGATTTTCGGCCCCTGGATTTTCTCCACCTTGGTTTCAATGAATTCCACCTTGCGGTCGGAATCGGGACGGTAGGAGAGAGGGGAGATTGGAGTTGTCGTCTCCTTCTCTTCGGCGGGAGCTGCTGTTTCAGTTTCGGTTTTCGGCTCCGCCGGCTCGGTCACGTTCGCCGGGGCAGCTTCTTTCTTCTTGCCGGATTTCTTCTTCCGTTCCAGCGTGGACAAGTCGATTTTGTCAATGATCTTAGGCTGCTCCAGAGTGGTCACGACCGTCTCAATGTGCTCGGGCACCTTGGGGGCTTTCGGCTCCGTGGCCTCCTTTGCGGGCTCGGCAGTCTCTGTAACCTCCGGCTGCCCGGAAGAGGTTTCGGGCTCATCCGCGTTCTGGACCTCAGCCTCTTCTTTCGTCTCCTTGGACTTCTTGGTGCTTTTCCCTTCCCCAAGGTCTATTTTCCCGACCACTTTCAGGGACGGAATCTCGGTTTCAATGTGCTGGGGAGTGAAGCCCGTATTCTTGATGATGAGGGGATTGTCATCCGTCACCTCCTCGGGTTCCTCGGTCTTGGCAGGAGCCTTCACCTCCGTTTTGGCTTCGGATTTGACTTTGGCACTGATAGTGCCGATTTCAATCTTGTCGGCTTCAGCTTTTCCCTGCTTGTCCTTGGCAAACTCATGGAGCAGGATGTCGTAGATCTCCTCCGTGAGTTTGGTGTTGGGGTTATCCTCGATATCGAAGTTTTTCTTTTTGAGCAAAGCGGTGATGGTGCCGATGGAGACATTAAACTCCCCGGCAGCCTTTCCTAAACGCGGTATTTTTCTTTTTTCCTCTGGCATATAATGTATTAAAACTTGCGATTTGCGATAAGGGTTATGGTATTGGAATTGTGAGTGTTTTTTATTCGGTGATGTCCAGCTCGTCCTTTACGGCTTCGATCATGGCATCCACGGTCTCCTCCTCAAGGTCGGTACGTCTGATGAGCTCGTCGCGGTCGAGGGCGAGCACGCTCTTGGCCGTGTCGCAGCCGATGTTGATGAAGGCGTCGATAACCCACTGGTCGAACACGTCGGCGAATTCGGTCAACGGCACGTCCTCCTCCTGGTCGATGTCATCGCGGAACACGTCAATCTCATAGCCTGACAGTTTGGAGGCCAGTTTGATGTTGTATCCACCCTTGCCGATGGCTAGGGAGACCTCTTCGGACTTCATATATACGTTGGCGGTCTTGTTCTCCTCATCCAGTTCGATGGAGGAAATCTTGGCCGGGCTCAGGGCGCGGGCGATGAGCAGCTCGTTGTTGGCGGTGTAGTTGATGATGTCGATGTTCTCGTTGCGGAGTTCGCGCACGATGCTGTGGATGCGGCTTCCCTTCATGCCCACGCAGGCACCCACGGGGTCAATGCGGTCGTCGAAGGATTCCACCAGCACTTTGGCACGCTCGCCCGGGGCACGTACCACGTTGCGGATGGTGATCAGCCCGTCGTAAATCTCCGGAATCTCGGATTCCATGAGGCGCTCGAGGAACACCGGCGAGGTGCGCGAAATGATGATGCGCGGCGTGGAAGACTGGATTTCCACGCGGGCCACCACCGCCGTCAGCGTGTCACCCTTCTTGTACTTGTCAGTAGGAATCTGCTCGGATTTGGGAAGAACCAGCTCCACATGATCCTCGTCATAAACCAAGATCTCCTTGCGCCACACCTGGTTGACCTCACCGCTGATGATTTCACCGACCTTGTTCTCATATTTCTTGTAGATGACATCCTTCTCATATTCGGAAATCTTCGTGCTGAGGTTCTGGCGCAGGGCCAGGATCTCGCGGCGGGCGAAGTCCGTCAGCTTGATGTTCTCCACCACTTCCTCGCCAATCTCGAAGTCGGGCTCAATTTTGATGGCATCCGAAAGGGCGATCTGGTTGGCGGGATCTTCCACCTCCCCGTCTTCCACAATCTCCAGCGAGTGCTGGATCTCCAGGTCACCGCGGTCCACATTGACGATGATGGAGAATTGCGCGTCCGGTCCGTATTTCTTGACTAAGGCGGCACGGAAAACGTCTTCCAGAATGTGCATCAGCGTTTCACGATCGATACTTTTGGATTCCTTGAATTCCGCAAATGTGTCGATAAGATTTACATGTTCTTCCATTGTTATTCTTTTAATTTGTTGTTTTTCTATCGTTTTAATTGTCTTATTACTCGCTTTTTGTATAAAAAAACTCCCACCATACGGGTGAGAGTTCCATCGTGTTGAGCTAGCAGGATTCGAACCTACACAGACGGTACCAAAAACCGTAGTGCTACCGTTACACCATAGCTCAATGCCTTTCATCAATTGAGGCTGCAAAAATACACTTTTTTTGATTGCCGTGGAAAGGGGGTGAATTTTTTTTTTATTTTTTTATTGCCGAGTGTATGAAAAAAATTGTACTTTTGCGCGCTCAAAAACAGCAACGGCCCCTTAGCTCAACTGAATAGAGTATTTGACTACGGATCAAAAGGTTGCAGGTTTGAATCCTGCAGGGGTCACGAAACAAAAAATCATCTGTCAGCATCAATGGCAGATGATTTTTTCGTTTAACGTCTCTCCTGGAAGAAGTTTTTCAGCAAAATCGAGCACTCTTCCTCCAGCACACCGGTGCGGATTTTGACCAGTTTGGAAAGATAGTCGGCATTGTAGAGCGTATATCCCCTTTTGGGGTCGGAGGCGCCATATACCAGTCGTTGGATTTGCGCGTGCATGATAGCCCCCGCACACATGACGCACGGCTCCAGCGTGACGTAGAGGGTACAGTTGCGCAGATATTTGGCTCCGAGTCCGTTTTCGCCCGCCGTGATGGCCATGATCTCCGCGTGCGCGGTCACGTCGCGCAGCGTCTCGGTGAGGTTGTGCCCGCGGGCAATGATCTTGTCCTCCAGCACGATGACGGCACCGACCGGCACCTCGCCGGCATCGTAGGCGTTCATCGCCTCGTTCAACGCCATCCGCATGTAATATTCGTCTTGTCGCTCTTCCATAACAATGGGTCAGTATTCTATTTGGGTTAAAAATTGCAGCATGATCTTGGGCATTGGATATTGCCGAATCCCATCCAGACGCACCTCAATTTGATTCTCTTTCAGATTGGGCAACGGCTGGTCCTGCCGGAGATAGAAGCGTGCGTGTATGTTCTGATGGCTCAGCACTTCGCTCAGCTCCGCCATTTTCCCTTCCGCGATGTCTTCATCGGTCAGGGTCTCTTCCGCGGGGAATTGGTACAGGTTGCGCCAGATGTCGCGCCCCGTCCGTTTTTCCAAAATGGTTTTACCATTATATATATATAGGAAGAAATGAAGGAAACGGTCCCGTTTCGCTTTGGCCTTGCTTTTGGCCGGCAGCACGTGCACAAGCTGGTTCCGGTGAGCGTAGCAATCCTCCAAAAAAGGACATGTTTCACACGGCGGGTTTTTCGGCACGCACTGTATGGAACCGAAGTCCATGCAGGCTTGGTTGAAGAGGCTGGGTTGTTGGCGGTCTATATGCTGGAGGCAGAGGTCGGTGACAACTTTCCGGGTGGCGGGCAGCGCGATGTCGTCCGTGATGCCAAAGATGCGGCTCATGATGCGCAGCACGTTGCCGTCCACGGCGGGGAAGGGCAGTCCGAAGGCGATGGAGGCGATGGCCGCCGCCGTGTAGTCGCCGATGCCCTTCAGCTTGCGGATATCTTCGTATTGGTTCGGGAAGATGCCGTTGTGGTCGCGCATGATCTGCCTTGCGGCGGCGTGGATATGGCGTGCGCGGGAGTAGTAGCCCAGACCCTGCCATAGCAGAAGGACTTGCTCTTCAGATGCTTCGGCCAGGGCTTGCGGGGTGGGGAAGGCCTCTGTGAAGCGAAGATAATAGTCCCATCCCTGCTGGACACGTGTCTGTTGCAGGATGATTTCGGAGACCCAGATCTTGTAGGGGTCGTGCTCATCACGCCAGGGCAGGGTGCGCTTGTGCTCGTCGTACCATGCCAGCAGCGTTTCCGTGAACCGCATGTTAGTTGTTCTGGATCAGTTGGAACAGCTGGTCCAAGTTGGGGGTGAGGATGATTTCCGTGCGGCGGTTCTTGGCGCGTGCCTCGGCGTTGTCGGCTGTGTCGATGGGGAGGTATTCGCTGCGGCCGGAGGCGGAGAGACGCACCGGCTCGATGTTGCCGCTCTTCAGCAGAGCTCTCACCACGGAGGTGGCACGCATGACGCTCAGGTCCCAGTTGTCCTTCACCTGTCCGTTGCCGCGGTACGGCACGTTGTCGGTGTGGCCCTCAATCAGCACGGAGATCTCCTTTTCGTTCTCCAGAACGCTGGCCAGGTTGCGGATGGCATTCAGACCCTGTTCGTTGATGGTCCAGCTGCCGGAGGCGAACAGCAGTTTGTCGTCCATGGAGACGTACACCTTGCCGTCTTTCTCATGCACGTTGAGGCCGCTGCCCTCGAAGCCCTTCAGGGCTGCGCTCACCTTGTCTTTCAGCGCCTTGACTTCCGCATCCTTTTGTGTCAGGATGGTCTGCATCTCCTGGATGCGGGCCTCTCTGGCTTCCAAGGCGGCCTTGGCGGCGACGAGGGAGTCCTGCTGGGCGTTCAGCAGCTTCTCTTTCGCGTTGAGCTCGTCTTTGATTTTGTCGATGTTCTTCAACAAGTCATTCATCTTGTTCTGGTTGCTGACGTTGAGCTCGCCGAAGTCCTTCAGCAGGTCGTCGTAGTCCTTGGTGGCCTTGGCCAGGTCGCGCTCCGACTGGCGCAGCTTGCGGGCCAGCGACAGGGTGTCCTTCTTCAGCTGGTCGGCTTCCGCGGTCAGGCTCTCCAGTTGGGCGGTGAGCTGCTTTTTGGCGTTGGCATAGTCCAGATTTTCGGAGTTGGCGTAGGTCAGCTCCTCCTGGCATTTCTTGTATTGGCTTTGCAATTCATTGTATTTCTGCTTGGTCACGCATCCGGTGAGCAGGAAGCAGGCACAAAATAAAAATAATACGGTCTTTTTCATTGTAAAATAAATTGGCAGGCAAAAATAAAAATATTAGGATGTTGTATTTATCCAAATTTAAAAAAATATAAACAGGGGAATAGGAATAAAAAAAGGCGTTTGTTCGGCGGTTTGCGATATACGTTTTACAATTGGGGACACTCTGAATGATTGGGAAATCTCTCCACGTCCCGGCAGGGACGAAAGCCCGGTAGGCATGATGCCCGCGCCTGCACCATGTCCCGCCAGGGACGAAGGTTCGGTAGCATAGCGCGTGCGTGCGAATGGTCGCGGCGCGGCAGACGCATGCCTATAAAATGTCTCGAAGAGACATCCTCTCAATAACCCCGCATAAGCGAGCGTAGCGAGCGCAATGTGGGGGCTGGGCTGCGCGCCACGCACCATCGCGGCGCGGCAGGCGCGTGCCACGGAGAACGGGGCGGGACCGCCGCGAAACGACGGCACGATAGAAAGGGGGTGGCGCAAAAATAGCCTTTTTCACGGTTTTGAAAAAATCACTACCTTTGCACCGTCAAACAACAGGATATGAGCCAGCGCATTACACATACCATTTTTCCGCCACCATGTTTTTTGGCAGAGTCTTTCACCTTCTCCGCCAAAGAACGCGACTCGGAAACCGGCCTAAGCTACTTCGGTTCACGCTATTACAACTCCGATTTGAGCATCTGGCTCAGCGTCGACCCGATGAGTGATAAATATCCTTCTTTGAGTCCGTATGTGTATTGTGCGGACAACCCCGTGAGGCTGGTGGATCCGGAGGGGGAGGATGTGTGGATTCCTGAAGTCACAGAAAATGGTGATATCCGGCTCCTTTACGAAGAAGGTGACGACTATAAGTCCCTTAGCAATTTTCTTGGTGATGACTTAGGCATCTTCTCAAAAAGGCAAATCGATAAAATGTGGAACAACCGAGATGAGAAAGGTAATGTGACATTATCTAAAAACATTTTTAGCAAGGCTATTAAAAAAGCGATGAAATTGAATTACCCACCAGAAGAAGACATATTGAAGTATGATGACTGGGCTGCAGCCGAAAAGGCTGGATATAGGAAAAATTACAATTGTTTTAGTGCTGCTATGGATGCTGCAATGGGTGATGAACTCGGGTGTGGTTTGGTTAAAGATTTGGATGAAGATTTGGAATATGGTAAATGGTATAGCACAAACGCCCCTGTTTTTGGGAAAACTTTATTGCGTTTTGAATACAAAGGAAAAGCAACACATTCTGCAACCTATTTTGGCAAGGATCATTCAGGGAACACCTATGTCTTTACAAAAAACGGACCGTTCCCCGCACCGAAAATAATGCTGTTGCAAGACGTTGAAAATATTCCAGGATACGGCACCGTTACACCTTTGAGAACTGACACCAAACGGTTGCAAGGCAATAGTGGAATGTATAATTATGGCCATTAAAAACGTAATAATGAGAACTTCCATAATATCATTTGTTCTGCTCCTGCTTTTCGTTGGTTCTGATGCGCAACCTCAGGCTTTTCTGTTGAAATGGAACCAAGAGAGGAAGTGTGACACTGTTTGTGCGTTTGATAAGAATACTTTGTCAATCACGGAAGAAAATGTTTTACAGCTGAAAGATTCCAACTGTCTCCCAGTATCGTCTCGTGAAGCCGACATATTGTCTTTTGCCTTTGCTGATGGCAGCTACTTCATGTTACACACCGCAACCATTCTTTCAAGCATAACTCCAAGCTATCCTTATTTTTCTATGAACATAGATTCCCTGAGGCCGGGCCAATATGAGATTTCTTGTCCGCATCCCAAAGACAGCGTTTATTTGCAGTGGTTGCAGAACAGATGGAATGGGATGCCGTATGACTCCACACTAATGGCTAAACCATTATTGGAGATTAAAACGGATTGTATTTTACACAAAGGAGACACATTCAATCGATATGATTCTTCAGGAAAGAAAGAAGGACAATGGGTGGTGTATGAAATCAACAATCACATCAGGAAGGATGCATCCTCCTTCTATCTTCCTTTCGACATTACTGTCAAAGCGAAACAATTTTATTCAAATGGCAATAGAGAAGGCTCTTGGAAAGGTTATTATAGCGATGGCAAAATTGGCTTTGCTTGTGATTTTAAAGATAATATATTGTTAGACGGAACTTTCTATATGTGGGATGGTAGCATCAGGTACAAATATTTGCACTTCCGAAACGGGATGTATTTTTTTCGGGATTTTACTAATAAAAGAAAAAAGTTTGAAGTGTCTGAAGAGGAATTGGAGGGATGGTTACGAATGTAATTGTTGATCAAAAGTATAGTGAAACCCCAATTCGAACATTAAGCCAACAAGATTTTTGTACTTTCGCCCCCTCCAAAACCACCGCCGATGAACCGATGCCAACCATACCGTCCTATGAATCCCTTCACGGGGATTTTACCCTCTCGCGGGAACGCCCCGGGCTACAGATATGCATCCCCTGACGGGGATGGATGGGCGGTTGTAGCCACCGCAGCGCATTTCCTTACCCAATCCCCGTCTGATCATTGTTCACAGATCACTGCTCACAGGTCTTTCACCTTCTCCGCCAAAGAACGCGACTCGGAAACCGGCCTAAGCTACTTCGGCTCACGGTATTACTCCTCCGATTTGAGCATCTGGCTCAGCGTTGACCCGCAGGCCTCGAAATATCCTTCTTTGAGCCCGTATGTTTATTGTGCGAATAATCCGGTGAAGTTGGTGGATCCGAATGGGGAGGAGTGGTATGTTAACCAAGACGGATACATTGTTGAAGGAACAAACAAAAAGGATCATACGTTATATGCGGTAGAAGGAAAAGAAAAAATAATTGGAGATAAATTGACCTATCAGGCAGGAGACCGGAAAGGACAAGAAATATCTATGCCTATAGATGATGAGATAATGAAGTCTTTCAAAACAGATGAAAACGGATACTCACAAATGGATTTAACAGGGAAAGAAGAATCCGGATTGAAAATGATGCGGTTCTTTTCTCGATACACAGATGTGGAATGGAGTTTCTGGGGAGGGAACTCATGGGATGAAAATAGTAAAAAAGAATCAGCTTATGCAACTATTGGAACAAGCCATTCTTATAATACGGATAAAGGTTCTACAAATCGTATTCTTAATGCAAGCATAATACGGAATAAGAAACATACAATCCCGTTAAAATTCTTTATTCACACCCATCCGCATCAAGAGACTTGGGGTACTTGGGCTGGTGGAGATGACAAGATGATTAAAGAAAGCTGTACTATCGGAAGTCCATCGGCACAATTTGGAATAATGCACGGAGGTATATTATATGATTATGGAAACAATAAAATAAAGTTAACCTTCTAAAGACTAAAAATATGAAGAAACTCATCGCTTTCTTATTTTTTTCCCTTTTTTATGTGCCTTTTTGCAATGTTTACGCACAGCAGAAAGATTGTTCTGAAGAAAAACACGTTCAAAAAAAATATCTTCATGTGAACAACCAAATAATATATTCATTTTGTGATTCCCTTGTTGCACATTCAAAAAAATGTTTGACTTCACCTGCTTGGTATAAACTGAAATTTTCACTAAGCACAGATGATATCAATAAAATGGAAATATGGTGCTTTATGGCTCAGTATTTAGATAGTTCATATTATTGCGTTAACAAAGGCTGGTTAACCGAAAGCGAATTTTCAATCAGTCCATACTCTATTGGCGTTTTTTTCTATAAGAATTTGAGATTTGAAGTAATAGCTTCATCTTTTTTCCCGACAGAACAATATCTGACAAAATCAGACTCTCTTGTTCGGGTGTGCTTGTGGGACACTTCTGCAAAACCTGTTATGATGCCTTTTTCCACAACTGAATTTCCAGAATATTTTAATATGTTCGGGATTGTAAATCTCTCAAAGAATGAAATCACCATATCTGAAGAGACATGTTCTTGCAACAGAGTGGGGGAAAGTAAAAAGAGTAGAAAAAAAAGTAAACAGCAGGGCACAACCACATATCGCTATCGGGAATTCTCACTGTAAGGGTTTTCAATGGGATTTTCCTGTTCTATCGTGTCGTCGTTTCGCGGCGGCCCCGCCCCGTTCTCCGTGGCACGCGCCTGCCGCGCCGCGATGGTGTGTGCGTGTGGCCCCTTTTCTACAGATATGCAACGCCTAACGGCGTTAGGG